>NZ_JBSFKD010000021.1:33936-54446 GCF_053598395.1 Streptomyces sp. NPDC001135
CTCCAGACTCGCGCTCCACCGGATGACCCATGTATCCATCCTGACAGACCTCGGGGGCGCCCCGACGGCGTTTTCGCGCACGGCGTGCGGTCACCAGGCGGTACGCGTCCTGTCCTCCGCCGGCAGCAGGATCCACAGCGCTATGTAGAGCAGGAACTGCGGGCCGGGCAGCAGACAGGACAGCAGGAAGATCACGCGCATCGTCGTCGCGGAGGTGCCGAAGCGCCGTGCCAGCGCTGCGCACACTCCGCCGAGCACGCGGCCGTGGGTGGGACGGACAAGGGCGCTCATGTCGACTCCTCCGTGTCGTCGGTTCGCTGTCGTCGGGTGTCTTCAGCTGTCTTCGACGGTACGGAGACGAAGCGGGCGAAGCGTCACTCTACGGAGCTATTCCGACCCTGGGAATCGTCGGGGTACGTCCCTGAGACAGCTCCTCCTGGACGGTGAACGGCTCGGTCCCGGCGTGCTCGTGCGTCTCGCGCCTGCGCAGCCGGGCGCGGCCGGCGGGCACGACGAGCAGGTGGGCCAGGATCACCCCGGTGGTGTTGAGCAGCACCGAGTCGACGTCCACGACCCTGCCGGGTACGCCGGTCTGCAGCAGGGCGATGCCGAGGGAGATCAGGGCGGCCGCGGCGGCCGTACGGATCAGGGAGGCGAGCGGGGAGACGGCGAGCCTGCCGTGGGCCATCGGCAACAGCACGCCGAGCGGGGCGAGCAGTGCCAGTCCCTCCCCGAGGGGTCTCGCGGCCCGCGGCCAGCCCAGGGCCAGATCGGCCCGGATGCCGGCGAGTGGGTGCAGGTTGGGGGGTGTCACCCAGGGCACGTCCAGGGGTCGCAGCATCAGCCAGGCCACGAGGGCGAGGTGGGCGACGAGGAGGACACCCCCTGTCACCTGAATACGGATCGCGGCGCTGCCGCCGATGGAGCCTTGACGCTGCACGCACCCCAAGACGCAGCCCCGGGTACGAACGGTTCCGCACCGCAACTTTCCGTGGGCGCCGTGGCCCGCGGCGGCTGGGAAGCGCCCCGGAGGGGCGCCGGCGACCGCGCGAGCGGCCGGACGGGACCCGCAGCCGGGGACGGCCCGCGTCCCCACGGCCGGGGCCCGCTACTTGCGTCCGACCTCGCTGGAGGGGGGCTGGACGCTTCCGGGGCGGTCGCGGACCTCGTCCGTGCATTCGTAGCGGCGCAGCGTGACCTTGGCCGGGCCGCCCAGGATGACCGAGCCGTCGCCCTCCGTCGCCGCCGAGTCGGACAGGGTGCACACCAGCTGGGCCAGGGCGTAGGAGGTGAGACGCGACGGTGCCGTGCTCAGCCGGAGGGTGTCCTCGGGGTCGCCCGGGCCGGGCCCGCTCACGCCGAGACCGCCCGGCACGTACGTCGCATAGCCGGCGGAGCGCTCTGCGGCGGAGGGGGCCGCGGCCAGCTGGTCCAGCAGCCCCTGCGCCACGATGACCCGGCGCCGCGCGTCCGGGGTGCCCTCGGGGACGCGTACCGTCCGGTCGACGGTCACCAGGGAGGCCCCGCACAGCAGGAAGACCTGCACGGGCACCCCCTGCGAGGACTGCACGGCCGGGTTCGGCCCGGCCAGCGAGCACGGCACCCGGGAGGGCGCCGCGCCGAAGTCGGTCGGCACCTGGGTGGCCCGGATGCCGCAGCCGGTGAGCAGCAGAGCCAGGAGGGGCAGCGCCGACAGGCGTCGTCTCACGGCCCGGCGTCGTCTCACGGTCCGCGCGGTCATGACCCCTCCTCCCCTGGACTGTCGTCGGTTTCCTGCTTGTCCTTCTGCGTGTCCCCGTCCGCCTCCTCCGTCAGCCGGGAGGCGTCCCGTGGCAGCGTGAGGGTGAACACCGCGCCGCCGTCGGGCGAGTTGGCGGCGGTGATCTCGCCGCCGTGGATGTGGGCGTTCTCCATGGCGATGGACAGGCCCAGACCGCTGCCCTCGGAGCGCGGCCGGGAGGCGCTCGCCTTGTAGAAGCGGTCGAAGACGTGCGGCAGGACGTCCTCGGGGATGCCGGGTCCGTGGTCGCGGACCCGGATCACCATCGAGTCGTCCGACACCCGCACCGACACCCGCACCGGCGATCCGCCGTGCTTGAGGGCGTTGCCGATCAGGTTGGCGAGGATGACGTCCAGCCGGCGCGGATCGAGGCGGGCGTGGATGCCGCGCTCGGCGTCCAGGTCGACCGCGTCCAGCCAGGCCCGGGCGTCGATGCAGGCGGTGATCTGGTCGGCGACGTCGACGTCGTCCAGCACCAGCCGGGCGGTGCCCGCGTCGAAGCGGGTGACCTCCATCAGGTTCTCGACCAGGTCGTTCAGGCGGCGGGTCTCGCTGACGACCAGCCGTACCGCGGGCTCGATCATCGGGTCGATGCTCCCGGACTCGAACTCCAGCTCCTCCTCCAGCACCTCCGTCACGGCGGTGATGGCGGTCAGCGGTGTCCGCAGCTCGTGGCTCATGTCGGCGACGAAGCGCCGCGAGGCCTCGTCCCGCGCGGCCATCTCCGCGACCCGCTGCTCCAGGGCCTCGGCCGCGTTGTTGAACGTCCGGGACAGATCCGCGAGTTCGTCCGTGCCGGACACCCGCAGCCGCGTGTCCAGTCTGCCCTCGCCGAGCCGCCGGGCGGCCACCCCGAGCCGGTGCACCGGCTTCAGCACGGTCGTGGCGGCGGCCTGCGCGAGCAGCGCCGCGCCGATCAGCGCGAGCCCGGTGGCGATGCCCAGCGACCAGGCGAGCGAGTTGAGGTCCTTGGCCTCCGGCTCCAGGGACTTCGCCATGTAGCCGGTCGGGCCGCCGCCTATGACGCGCGTGCCGGCCACCAGATAGGGCGTGCCGTGGTCCACGACCCGCTGCCAGTACAGGTGGTACGGCTCCCGGTTGGCGTCGGTCACCTTCTGCCGCTTGGCCACGGCCGTGCGCAGCGGCTTCGGTACGTCCTCCAGCGCGAAGCCGTTGATGCCGCCCGAGTTGCCGTACACCGTCTTGCCGCCGGCGTCCTGGGCGACCAGGAGCACGCTGAAGTGCTGGCTGCCGGCCGCCATCTGGCCCGCCGCGCGCTGGAGCTGGTCCTGCGTGGGGTGTTCCGGCAGTGCGCCCGCGCGGTTCTGCATCTCCTGCCGGAAGTCGCGCAGCACCGCGTCCTGGGCGCGGGTGAGGACCGCCTCCCGGTTCAGCCAGTAGGCGATGCCGGACGCGGACACCGCCGCGGTGAGCGCGACCAGTGCGAAAACCACGACCAGGCGCAGCCGGAGGCTGGTGAACCTGAGCCGCGACAGACTTCCCCTGCGCCGCGCGGACCACCCGCGCAGCCCCCCTTGTCTGTCGGTCACTGAGGGACGTCCAGGCGGTAGCCGACACCACGGACGGTACGGATCAGCGTCGGGGACGACGGCACGTCCTCGACCTTGGCGCGCAGCCGCTGCACACAGGCGTCCACGAGCCGCGAGTCACCGAGATAGTCGTGCTCCCACACCAGCCGCAGCAACTGCTGCCGGGACAGCGCCTGACCGGGCCGCCGGCTCAGCTCCAGCAGCAGCCTCAGCTCGGTCGGGGTCAGCTGCAGATCCTCGCCGTTCTTCGTCACGGTCATCGCCGAGCGGTCGATGACCAGGCTGCCGAAGGTCGCCGAATCGCTGGACTCGCGTTCACCGCGCCGCAGCACGGCCCGGATCCGGGCGTCCAGCACCCGGCCCTGGACCGGCTTGACGACATAGTCGTCGGCGCCGGACTCCAGTCCGACCACGACGTCGATGTCGTCGTTGCGCGCGGTCAGCAGGATGATCGGCAGCTGGTCGGTGCGCCGGATGCGCCGGCACACCTCGAAGCCGTCGATGCCGGGCAGCATCACGTCCAGCACGATCAGGTCGGGCCGCTGTTCGCGCAGCAGCTTCAGACCGTCCTCACCGCTGGCAGCGGTGGCCACCCGGTGTCCCTGGCGCGTCAGGGAGAGCTCCAGGGCCGTACGGATGGCGTCGTCGTCCTCGATCAGCAACAGGGAAGGCACGGGCTCATTCTGGCCCATGGACGGGGTGTCGTACGACCTGCGCGCACCAGGCCCTTCCTACCGCCACACACGGTGCACTTCCTGTGACGCGCCTGGGCCGGACCCCTGTGACAGGTCTGTGACAGTCGGCGGACACGTCCATGAAGTGGCCCCGGCAGTCTTTTGGGCACGGGCAGGGCGGCCATCCGAACCGGCCCGGGCACGACCGAACCACCGCAAGTACACGACGGGGAGCGCGAGATGAACACGCTGCACAGCATCAGCACCAGCGCCGTAGTCACGCGTCTGCACGACGTGCACCGGGGTTCCGAGAAGTCCGGTGCCGTGAGCGGGCGGGGGTGCGCTCGCGGCACCGGGCGTCAGCACCCGGCATACATGTCGGTGGTGGACGCGCACACGGGGGAAACGCACGGGGGAACCGCGTACAGGGAGGACTCGGGGGAGCAGCGCCGCTCACTGACGGAGGCGGAGTTCACCGCCTACGTCCAGGAGCGCCGCGCCTCCCTGTACGCCACCGCCTACCACCTGACCGGCGACCGCTTCGAGGCCGAGGACCTGCTGCAGAGCGCGCTGTTCTCGACGTACAGGGCGTGGGAGCGGATCAGCGACAAGGCGGCGGTCGGCGGCTATCTCCGCCGCACCATGACCAACCTGCACATCAGCGCCTGGCGGCGCCGCAAGCTCAACGAGTACCCGACCGAGGAACTGCCGGAGACGCCCTCCGACACGGACGCGATGCGCGGCACCGAGCTGCGCGCGGTCCTGTGGCAGGCGCTGGCCCGGCTGCCCGAGCTCCAGCGCACCATGCTGGTCCTGCGCTACTACGAGGGCCGCACGGACCCGGAGATCGCGGAGATCCTCGACATCAGTGTGGGCACGGTGAAGTCCAGCATCTGGCGGTCGCTCCGCCGGCTGCGCGAGGACGAGGTCCTCAGCTTCGGCCGTGACCAGGAGGACGCCTTCGGCGAACTTGTCGCCTGAAGGTCAGGGGTCACTGGGGGGTGACCCGGGGGGAACGGGGGAGACACGGGGGAACCCTGGGGGAGGGGTACGGGGGAGCAAGAGGAACGGGACTGGCGGGCCGGGGGGTCCGACCAGTCCCGTTTTGCGTTGCGCACGCCACCGGTGCCGGTCCGTGCGCCGGTCAGGCCGTTCGTACGCCGGTCACACCGCCGTCCGGCGGCGCACCTGCCGTCCCGCGGCCGCCGCCGCGAGCCGGCCGAGAGCCTCGTCCCGGTCGCACGGATGCGCGCCCAGGGACACCTGGCGGGCGACGATCGACCGCTCCGCGCGCATCAGCCGCCAGCCGCGGCGCAGCAGGAACGGCACCGACTTGCGCCCCTCCTTCAGGTCGCGCAGGAACCGGCGGCGGAACGTGGTGACCGGACCCCGGGTCAGACACAGCGCGTCGGCCAGCACGCCCCGTTCCCGCAAGCGCTCGACGATCTCCGCGGCGAAGACGCCTTCCGCGACGAACAGCGGGGTACGGCCGATGTGCAGCGTCTCCTCGCCCGTACGGGCGCTCAGCGCGATGTCGTACACCGGAACCGGCGTCGACCCGGTGGCGCACAGGCGGATGATGGCCTCGACGGCGACGTCCGCGTCCCACGACCCGGGGTGGTCCCAGTCGATGTCCGAACTCCCCGCCACCTGCGGCAGAGTCGGGTCGTCGCCCTCCTTGTAGAAGTCGTCGAGGCGCAGCACGGGGAGCCCGGAGCGGGCGGCGACGAGGGACTTGCCCGAGCCCGAGGGGCCGCACAGCAGGACGACTCGGGCGGGGGACGGGAGATGAAGGCTCACGGAACACCAGTTTGACGCATGGGGAGCCGCCTGCCGACCCCGCGGGTCGGCTTTTGAGCGTGACTCCCGCCTCAACTACTCTTCGTGTCGACCTTGTTACTTCATGCAATCAAAGGTGGCCCCTGGATGGCACGACACCCCCTCAACCACACCGCGAAGCGGGCCCTGATCGTCCTCGCGACCACCTCGGCGGCGCTGGGCGCGGGTGCGGCGACGGCCTCCGCGGGCGCGGACGCCGCTCGCCTCGCGGAGGTGCCCTGGCGGCCCGCCGCCTCCTTCGGGCCGACGGCCCCGCAGGCCGCCGTGCAGGGCGCGACCGGCGGACTGCGGTACGCCACCGTCCCCGTCCAGGCCCTCCAGTACACCCCCGTCGGCAACGTCACCTCCGGCCGGGCGGACGACGGCGACGTCTCCGGATACACCGGCCCGCTCGTCGAGACCGGGACGGTCGGCGTCGTACCGGCGCTGGAGCGGACGGTCGGCGGACTGCTGGGCGGCGGGGCCTGAGCCTGCCGGTGGCACACGAGAGAGCCGCGTCTCCCCCGGACGGGGGGAAGACGCGGCTCTCGGCCGTGGTGGCCGCGGACGCGGCTCAGTACGACGAGCCGGAAGCGCCCAGCGAACCCGTCGGGTGCCAGACCGTCTTGGTCTCCAGGAACGCCGTCATCCGGTCGATGCCCGGCGTCTCGAAGTAATCCACAGCCTGTGGACGCAGTGCGCGCTTCAGGTTGTCCGCCGCCGCGATCTCCAGCTCCTTTGCCAGCTCCTCGCCGGCGCCCGCGAGGTCGATCGCATTGACGTCCTGGTGCGCGGCCAGCGGCGCCGCGATCTCCGCCGTACGGCCGGACAGGACGTTGACCACGCCGCCCGGGACGTCGGAGGTGGCCAGTACCTCGGCCAGGGAGAGAGCGGGCAGCGGCGCCTTCTCGGAGGCGACCACGACCGCCGTGTTGCCGGTGGCGATCACCGGGGCCACGACCGACACCAGGCCCAGGAGGGACGACTCCTGCGGGGCCAGGACGGCGACCACGCCGGTCGGCTCGGGCGAGGAGAGGTTGAAGAACGGGCCCGCGACCGGGTTGGCACCACCGGTCACCTGGGCGATCTTGTCGGTCCAGCCCGCGTACCAGACCCAGCGGTCGATCGCGGCGTCCACCACCGCGGCCGCCTTCGACTTCGACAGGCCCTCGGCGTCCGCGACCTCGCGCACGAACTGCTCCCGGCGGCCCTCCAGCATCTCCGCGACGCGGTAGAGGACCTGGCCGCGGTTGTAGGCGGTCGCGCCGGACCAGCCGCCGAACGCCTTGCGCGCGGCCACCACCGCGTCCCGGGCGTCCTTGCGGGAGGAGAGGGGAGCGTTGGCCAGCCACTTGCCCTTCGAGTCGGTCACCTCGTACACCCGGCCGCTCTCGGAACGCGGGAACTTCCCGCCGACGTACAGCTTGTAGGTCTTGAAGACGCTCAGACGGTTCTGCTCAGACATCGAGGTACGCCTCCAGGCCGTGGCGGCCGCCCTCGCGGCCGAAGCCCGACTCCTTGTAGCCGCCGAACGGCGAGGTCGGGTCGAACTTGTTGAACGTGTTGGACCAGACGACGCCGGCACGCAGCTTGTTCGCGACGGCCAGGATCCGGGAGCCCTTCTCGGTCCAGATGCCGGCGGAGAGGCCGTACTGGGTGTTGTTGGCCTTGGCGACGGCCTCGTCGGGCGTACGGAAGGTCAGGACCGACAGCACCGGGCCGAAGATCTCGTCGCGGGCGATGGTGTGCGCCTGGGTGACGTTCGTGAACAGCGTCGGGGCGAACCAGTAGCCGGAGGCGGGCAGTTCACAGGCCGGGGACCAGCGCTCGGCGCCCTCCGCCTCGCCCTGCTCGGCCAGCGCGGTGATCCGGGCCAGCTGCTCGGCGGAGTTGATCGCGCCGATGTCGGTGTTCTTGTCCAGCGGGTCGCCGAGCCGGAGGGTCGACAGGCGGCGCTTGAGCGAGTCCAGCAGCTCGTCCTGGATCGACTCCTGGACGAGCAGGCGGCTGCCCGCGCAGCAGACCTGGCCCTGGTTGAAGAAGATCCCGTTGACGATCCCCTCCACCGCCTGGTCGATCGGGGCGTCGTCGAAGACGATGTTGGCGCCCTTGCCGCCCAGTTCGAGGGTGAGCTTCTTGCGGGTGCCCGCGACGGTCCGCGCGATCGCCTTGCCCACGGCCGTGGAGCCGGTGAAGGCCACCTTGTTCACGTCCGGGTGCGCGACCAGCGCGGCCCCCGTGTCGCCGTAGCCCGGGAGGATGTTGACGACACCCCTGGGCAGGCCGGCCTGGCGGCAGATGTCCGCGAAGAACAGGGCGGACAGCGGTGTGGTCTCCGCCGGCTTGAGCACGACCGTGTTGCCGGTCGCGAGGGCCGGGGCGATCTTCCAGGCCAGCATCAGCAGCGGGAAGTTCCAGGGGATGACCTGGCCGGCCACGCCCAGCGGACGCGGGTTCGCGCCGAAGCCGGCGTGGTCGAGCTTGTCGGCCCAGCCCGCGTAGTAGAAGAAGTGCGCGGCCACCAGGGGCAGGTCGGCGTCGCGCGTCTCCTTGATCGGCTTGCCGTTGTCCAGCGTCTCCAGGACGGCCAGTTCGCGGCTGCGCTCCTGGATGATGCGGGCGATGCGGAAGAGGTACTTGGCGCGCTCGGAGCCGGGCAGCGCGGACCACTTCTCGAAGGCCCTGCGGGCGGCCTTCACCGCACGGTCGACGTCCTCGGAACCGGCCTGGGCGACCTCGGACAGGACCTCCTCCGTCGACGGCGAGACGGTCTTGAAGACCTTGCCGTCGGCCGCGTCGGCGAACTCGCCGTCGATGAACAGGCCGTAGGAGGGGGCGATGTCGACGACCGAGCGGGACTCGGGCGCCGGCGCGTACTCGAATGCGGAGGACCGCTTTTCCGTGATCTTTTCGGTCATGGTGATCAGTCCACCGTCACGTAGTCGGGGCCGGAGTAGCGGCCGGTGGCCAGCTTCTGACGCTGCATCAGCAGGTCGTTCAGGAGCGAGGAGGCGCCGAAGCGGAACCAGTGGTTGTCCAGCCAGTCCGCGCCGGCCGTCTCGTTGACGAGGACGAGGAACTTGATGGCGTCCTTGGAGGTGCGGATGCCGCCGGCGGGCTTCACGCCGACCTGGACGCCGGTCTGGGCGCGGAAGTCCCGTACGGCCTCCAGCATGAGGAGCGTGTTCGCGGGGGTGGCGTTGACGGCCACCTTGCCGGTCGAGGTCTTGATGAAGTCGGCACCGGCGAGCATGCCGAGCCAGGAGGCGCGCCGGATGTTGTCGTACGTCGACAGCTCGCCGGTCTCGAAGATGACCTTCAGGCGGGCGCTGTCGCCGCAGGCCTCCTTCACGGCGACGATCTCGTCGTACACCTTCAGGTACCTGCCGGCCAGGAACGCGCCCCGGTCGATGACCATGTCGATCTCGTCGGCGCCCGCGGCGACGGCGTCACGGACGTCGGCCAGCTTGATGTCGAGGGCGGCGCGGCCGGCCGGGAAGGCGGTGGCGACCGAGGCGACCTTGACGTCGGAGCCGGCGACGGCCTCCTTGGCGGCGGCCACCATGTCGGGGTACACGCAGACCGCGGCCGTGGCCGGGGTCGTACGGTCCGTCGGGTCGGGGTGGACCGCCTTGGCGCCGAGCGCCCGGACCTTGCCCGGGGTGTCCGCGCCTTCCAGCGTCGTCAGGTCGACCATCGAGATGGCGAGGTCGATGGCGTACGCCTTCGCGGTGGTCTTGATGGAACGGGTGCCGAGAGAGGCGGCGCGCGCCTCCAGGCCGACCGCGTCGACGCCGGGCAGCCCGTGCAGGAAGCGGCGCAGCGTGCTGTCGGACGCGGTGACGTCCGAGAGAGCGTGAGCTGTGGGTGCGGTAGTGGGCATGGTCACCAGACGAGCATATCTACGCGCGTAGCGGATGTATAGCCCCGGGGCACGGTCGGCGCTCATCTCACACCTGGAGATCACGGATGAGCGCCGGTGCCGGGCCTCATGGAGGCACCGGCGCCGACGTCATGCAGAATCGGGACCATGACGACCCCGGACCACCAGTCACCCGCGTCACAGCCTCCGGTGCCCGCCCACCAGGACCGGATCTATCGCTCCCCCATGGCCCTCGCGGGCGGCGTGCTGCTGCTCCTCGTCGTCGGCTGGCTCGGCTTCGACGCGCTGTTCCAGGGCCACGGCCGCACACCGTGGCTGGCGCTCGCCGGAATGATCCTGGCGGTACCGCTGGTGATCGCCTTCACGCTCCGCCCGGCGGTCTTCGCGGGCGAGGACCGGCTGCGGATCCGCAACCCGTTCCGGGTGGTCAGCCTGCCCTGGGGCGAGGTCGCCTCGCTGCGCTCCGGCTACTCCAACGAGGTCGTCGCCAAGTCCGGCACCAAGTACCAGCTGTGGTCCATTCCCGTCTCGCTGCGGGCCCGCAAGAAGGCGGAGGCGCGCAAGGCGCGGGCGGCGGAGGCGGCGCGCGGCGGGGGGACGGCGAGCCGGGGAGCCGGCGGCCTGGGCGCCCTCGGCGGCGCCGGGCGCACCGGTGCCACGACCGGACCGACCCGCGCGGAGACCGACCAGGTCATGGACGAACTGCGGGAGCTGCTGGACCGGCGGGGCGAGGCGGAGTCCGCGCAGGGGGAGGTCACCGTGCGCTGGGCGTACGAGGTGGTCGCACCGGCCCTGGCGGGGGCGGTTCTGTTCGCGATTCTGCTGGCCATGGGCTGAGCGGGCGGCCGGCGGGCGGGGCGCGGTCCCGCCCCGTACGCACACCGGACGAGTTCGCCGGCTTCCCGGCCGACGCGTCGGGCGTCGCATCCGTGTCACCGGTCCCGGCCGAGCGGTGGATTGCGGACCCGGGCGGGCACGGCGGGGGCCCGCCCCGCACGGTTCCGCGCCGCGGCTGACGAAACGAAACGGGGTGCCCCGGCCGGGGCACCCCGTTCGTGGTGTACGGGTCAGATACCGGCGGCCGCCGACAGGTCCCGCTTGATCGTGGTCAGGAGTTCCGTCGCGCGGGCCCGGGCGGCCGGCAGGCCGGTGTGGGCGGCGACGGGTACGACGACCTCCAGGTAGCACTTCAGCTTCGGCTCGGTGCCGCTCGGGCGGACGATCACGCGGGCACCCTCGAGGGTGTAGCGCAGGCCGTCCGTGGGGGGCAGTGTGCCGGTGCCCCGGGTCAGGTCCTCGGCGCGGGTGATGGGCAGGCCGGCCAGCTCGGTCGGCGGCTGCTCGCGCAGGCGGCGCATCGCGTCGGCGATGAGGGAGAGGTCCTGGACGCGGACGGAGAGCTGGTCGGTGGCGTGCAGGCCGTGCTCCACGGCGAGGTCGTCCAGGAGGTCGAGGAGGGTGCGGCCCTCTTCCTTCAGGACCGACGCCAGCTCGGTGATCAGCAGGGCGGCGGTGATGCCGTCCTTGTCGCGCACGCCCTCCGGGTCCACGCAGTAGCCGAGGGCCTCCTCGTAGCCGTAGCGCAGGCCGTCCACGCGGGCGATCCACTTGAAGCCGGTCAGCGTCTCCTCGTACGGGAGGTTCGCCTTCTCGGCGATGCGGCCGAGGAGGGAGGAGGAGACGATCGACTCCGCGAAGGTGCCCTGCGCCCCGCGCCGGACCAGGTGGGCGGCGAGGAGCGCCCCGACCTCGTCGCCGCGCAGCATGCGCCAGTCGTCGCCGTCCTTGACGGCCACGGCGCAGCGGTCGGCGTCGGGGTCGTTGGCGACGACCAGGTCCGGGTCGGTCGCGCGGGCCCGGGCGAAGGCGAGGTCCATCGCGCCCGGCTCCTCCGGGTTGGGGAACGCCACCGTCGGGAAGTCGGGGTCCGGCTCGGCCTGCTCGGCGACCAGCACCGGCTCCGGGAAGCCGGCGCGGGCGAACGCGGCGAGCAGGACGTCCTTGCCGACGCCGTGCATGGCCGTGTAGACCGTGCGGGCGGTGCGGGGGGAGGCGGGGGACAGCACGGCGTCCGTGCGGGCCAGGTAGGCCTCCAGGACCGTGTCGTCCAGGGTCTCCCAGCCGGCGTCCGGGCGGGGGACGTCGTCCAGGGAGGCGATCGCGTCGATCTCGGCGGCGATCTCCGCGTCGGCCGGCGGCACGATCTGGGAGCCGTCGCCGAGGTAGACCTTGTAACCGTTGTCCCGGGGCGGGTTGTGGCTGGCGGTGACCTCGACGCCCGCGACCGCGCCGAGGTGCCTTATGGCGAAGGCCAGGACGGGGGTGGGCAGGGGGCGGGGGAGTACGGCCGCGCGCAGGCCGGCGCCCGTCATGACGGCGGCGGTGTCCCGGGCGAAGTCTGCGGACTTGTGGCGGGCGTCGTAGCCGATGACGACGACCCCGTCGGTCTGGCCCTTGTTCTTCAGGTACGCGGCGAGGCCGGCCGCGGCGCGGATGACGACCGAGCGGTTCATGCGCATCGGGCCTGCGCCCAGCTCGCCCCGCAGACCGGCGGTACCGAACTGGAGGGTGCCGCTGAAGCGGGCCGACAGCTCCGTCACGTCACCGGCGTCGATCAGCCCGGCCAGTTCGTCGCGAGTCTCCTGGTCCGGGTCCTCGGCGAGCCATGCCTTGGCCTTGGCGATGAGATCGTCGTGCACCTTGGGATCAACCTCTCCTTGTTTGCCTGGTCCCCCTGGGGGCTCCGCCCCCGGACCCCCGTTCACCCACCCGGCTCGGTCGGCCGGGAGGCGGACGCACGGGAGCCACGTCACCGGCGCGGCAGCGCCCGCGTCCGCTTACAGCTTGCCCAGTACCTGGCCCAGCAGCTGGCCCATCCGCGCGGCCGAGTCGCGGCCCGCCTGGAGGACCTCCTCGTGGTTGAGGGGCTCGCCGGTCATGCCGGCCGCCAGGTTGGTGACCAGGGAGATGCCCAGCACCTCGGCGCCCGCCTCGCGCGCGGCGATGGCCTCCAGGACCGTGGACATGCCGACCAGGTCCGCGCCGATGACGCGGGCCATGCGGATCTCGGCCGGGGTCTCGTAGTGCGGGCCGGGGAACTGCGCGTAGACGCCCTCCTCCAGGGAGGGGTCGATCTCCTTGCACAGGGCGCGCAGGCGGGGGGAGTACAGGTCGGTCAGGTCGACGAAGTTCGCGCCGACGATGGGGGACGTCGCCGTCAGGTTGATGTGGTCGCTGATGAGGACCGGCTGACCGGGGCGCATGCCCTCGCGCAGGCCGCCGCAGCCGTTGGTCAGGACGATCGTCTTGCACCCGGCGGCCACCGCGGTGCGGACGCCGTGGGCGACGGGGGCGACGCCGCGGCCCTCGTAGTAGTGCGTGCGGCCCAGGAAGACCAGCGCGCGCTTGTCACCGAAGGAGTACGAGCGGATCTTGCCGCCGTGCCCCTCGACGGCCGGCGGCGGGAAGCCGGGCAGCTCGGTGACCTGGAACTCGGCGTCGGGTGCGCCCAGGGCGTCGACGGCCGGAGCCCAGCCGGAGCCCATCACGAGGGCGACGTCGTGGGTCTCGGCGCCGGTGAGTTCGCGCAGGCGCGCGGCGGCGGCGTCGGCGGCGGCGTAGGGGTCGCCCTGGATGTCGTCCGGAAGAAGAGATGCGTTCACGCCGACGAGGGTAGCCCCTCTTCGCCTACGCGCGTAGATGATGGAGCTCACGGGATTGGAATCGTTGCCTTGTCGTTTTCCACAAACAGCGGGCAAACCCGCAGGGAGGCGGCCGGAGGGGCGTCAGCAGGGACGCTTGCGGAGTTCCATCACATAGTCGTGGGGTGCCCCGGCGGACTCCGCCGCGTCGGCGATCTCACCCAGGTAGTGCGCCGACGGCAGGCCGCCCTCGTAGCCGTTGAGGACGTACGTCCACGCCGTCTCCTCGCCGTCGAGGGTGTGCACGCGCACCCGCACCCGGCGGTAGAGGTCCTCTCCCACGCCTTCCCACCGGTCGAGGGGCTCCTCGTCCATGGGCGCGATGTCGTACAGGCCGACGAAGACCTGCGCGAGCGGGTCCTCGACGATCGTCGCCAGCGCGCCCTCCCAGCCCAGGTGCTCGCCGCCGAACGTCAGCCGCCAGCCGTTCAGCCAGCCCGTGGCGCGCAGCGGGGAGTGCGGGGCGCGGAAGGACATCAGACCCGCGTCGAGGTTGCCGGCGTACGCGGCATAGAGCGACATGGGGAGAGGGTACGGCAGGGGTAACGCGGGTCACTCGTGTCCCAGCCGAAGCTTCCGTGCGCCCCGGGGCAGTAGCACCTTGAAGGGTGCGGGACAATGGAGTACGTGACTCGGATCGTGATCATCGGTGGCGGACCCGGCGGATACGAAGCGGCCCTGGTGGCCGCCCAGCTCGGTGCGGAGGTGACCGTCGTCGACTGCGACGGTCTGGGCGGAGCGTCGGTGCTGACCGACTGCGTGCCGTCGAAGACGCTCATCGCCACGGCCGAGGTGATGACCACCTTCGATTCGTCGTACGAAGAGCTGGGGATCATCGTCGCCGACGACACGCCGCCGCTGGAGCAGGCCGCCCGGGTGGTCGGGGTGGACCTGGGGAAGGTCAACCGCCGTGTGAAGCGGCTGGCTCTCGCCCAGTCCCACGACATCACCGCCTCCGTCACACGTGCCGGCGCCCGGGTCATGCGCGGCCGCGGCCGGCTGGACGGCATGCAGTCCCTCGACGGGTCCCGCAAGGTCGTCGTCACCGCCGCCGACGGCACCGAGGAGACCCTCACCGCCGACGCCGTCCTCATCGCCACCGGCGGTCACCCGCGCGAGCTGCCCGACGCCCAGCCCGACGGCGAGCGCATCCTGAACTGGACCCAGGTCTACGACCTCACCGAGCTGCCGGAAGAGCTGATCGTGGTCGGCTCCGGTGTGACCGGTGCCGAGTTCGCCGGTGCCTACCAGGCCCTCGGGTCCAAGGTCACCCTCGTGTCGTCCCGGGACCGCGTGCTGCCCGGCGAGGACCCGGACGCCGCCGCCGTCCTGGAGGACGTCTTCCGGCGCCGCGGCATGAACGTCATGGCCCGTTCCCGCGCCCAGTCCGCCAAGCGTGTCGGCGACCGGGTGGAGGTGACGCTGGCCGACGGGCGTGTCATCAGCGGCACGCACTGCCTGATGGCCGTCGGTGCCATTCCGAACAGCGCGGGGCTCGGCCTGGAGGAGGCCGGGGTCAAGCTGCGCGAGTCGGGGCACATCTGGACCGACAAGGTCTCCAGGACGACCGCTCCCGGTGTCTACGCGGCCGGTGACGTGACCGGGGTCTTCGCCCTCGCGTCCGTCGCCGCCATGCAGGGACGTATCGCCATGTACCACTTCCTCGGCGACGCGGTGGCCCCGCTGAACCTGAAGACGGTCTCCTCCAACGTCTTCACCGACCCCGAGATCGCGACGGTCGGCTACACGCAGGCGGACGTGGACGCGGGCAAGATCGACGCCCGGGTCGTCAAGCTGCCCCTGCTGCGCAACCCGCGTGCCAAGATGCAGGGCATCCGCGACGGCTTCGTGAAGATCTTCTGCCGGCCGGGCACGGGCATCGTCGTCGGCGGTGTGGTCGTCGCGCCCCGCGCCTCGGAACTGATCCACCCCATCTCGATCGCCGTCGACAACAATCTGACGGTCGAACAGATCGCGAACGCCTTCACGGTGTACCCCTCCCTTTCGGGGTCGATCGCCGAGGTGGCCCGGCAGCTGCACACCCGCAAGGCGGGTGCGGAGGCCTGACGGCCGGATCCGACTTCCCGCTGGTCACGGGGAGTTGCCGCGTGTGCGTACGGCATAGTCGCGGCGGACAGGTCCTATACCACTTCCGCCCCTGCCGTACGAACAACTTCTGTTATTCGGCGCAAACTGCTGAAAGCAGACGGTCGCTGGGGTTACTGTCAGTTTCGTGTTCGCTGCTGAACGTCGCCAATTGATCCTCGAAATGGTGCGAGCGAACGGTGCCGTGTCGCTCCGTGAGCTCGCCCGCGTCGTCCAGACCTCCGAAGTGACCGTACGGCGGGACGTGCGGGCACTGGAGGCCGAAGGACTCCTCGACCGCCGGCACGGCGGTGCGGTACTGCCGGGCGGGTTCACGCGAGAGTCCGGCTTCCCGCAGAAGTCCCATCTCGCGACCGCCGAGAAGACGGCCATCGCCGACCTCGCGGCGGGCCTCGTCGAAGAGGGCGAGGCCATCGTGGTCGGCGCGGGTACCACCACGCAGGAGCTGGCCCGCCGGCTCGCGCGGGTGCCCGGCCTGACCGTCGTCACCAACTCCTTGCTGGTGGCCCAGGCGTTGGCCCATGCCAACCGGGTGGAGGTCGTGATGACCGGCGGCACCCTGCGCGGCTCCAACTACGCCCTCGTCGGCTCCGGCGCGGAGCAGTCCCTGCAGGGGCTGCGCGTGTCGAAGGCCTTCCTGTCCGGGAGCGGGCTCACCGCCGAGCGCGGGCTGTCCACGTCCAACATGCTCTCGGCGTCCGTCGACCGGGCGCTGGTGCAGGCCGCCGCGGAGGTCGTGGTCCTCGCCGACCACACCAAGCTCGGGACGGACACGATGTTCCAGACCGTGCCGACCGACGTCATCACCCGCCTGGTCACCGACGAGCCGCCCGCGAACGACGACCGCGCCGGCATGGAGTTGCAGGCTCTCGCCGACCAGGGGGTGCAGATCGCCGTGGCGGGGGCGAACGGAGCGGTTCCGGGGGGTGAGCAGGCCCCGGCGCGACGCGCTCCGCTGCCGGGGCCGCGCAGGGGGATGGGTCTCCGGTCCGGGGCCGGGTACGGGGAGCCGGCGCCGGCTGAGCGGGGGCGTGTCGCTGATCTGCGGCGGCGCTGAGGGTGCGTTGAGGGTGCCTGGTCGCCGTCGGCCTCGAGGTCGTCGCACGGGGCGCGTGCGGGTGTGCCTGGGCTCGTCGCGCGGTTCCCCGCGCCCCTGTGGGCCGGCTGCCCTCAGGGACTCGAGTCGCACGCCGAGCCCCGGGAAAGCCCCTGAGCCCTGGGGAACGCCCCCGAGGTTCGCAAGGCCGTCCCTGAGGCCCCCGGGAAGTCCCTGAGGCCCGCGGAAAAGGGGTGACGCCCGGCGGGCCGAAGGGCCGGTCCGCCGGGCGTCAGTGTGAAGCCTGCGTCAGTCCTTGATCTCGCAGATCACCGCGCCCGAGGTGATGGAGGCGCCGACCTCGGCGTTCAGGCCCTTGATGGTGCCCGCCTTGTGGGCGTTCAGGGGCTGTTCCATCTTCATGGCCTCCAGGACGACGACCAGGTCGCCCTCCTTGACCTCCTGGCCCTCCTCGACCGCGACCTTGACGATCGTGCCCTGCATCGGGGAGGCGAGGGTGTCGCCGGAGGCGACGGGGCCGGACTTCTTGGCCGCGCGGCGCTTCGGCTTGGCGCCGGCCGCGAGGCCGGTGCGGGCCAGGGACATGCCGAGGGACGAGGGCAGGGAGACCTCGAGGCGCTTGCCGCCGACCTCGACGACGACCGTCTCGCGGCCCGTGTCCTCCTCCGCCTCGGTGTCGGCGGGAGCGGCGAAGGCCTTGATCTCGTTGACGAACTCGGTCTCGATCCAGCGGGTGTGGACCGTGAACGGGTCGGTGGAGCCGGTCAGCTCGGGAGCGAACGCCGGGTCCCTGACCACCACGCGGTGGAAGGGGATCGCCGTCGCCATGCCCTCGACCTGGAACTCGTCCAGCGCGCGGGCGGCCCGCTCCAGGGCCTCCTTGCGGGTGCGGCCGGTCACGATCAGCTTGGCGAGCAGCGAGTCCCACGCCGGGCCGATGACCGAGCCGGACTCCACGCCCGCGTCCAGCCGGACACCGGGGCCCGACGGCGCGTCGAACCTGGTGACCGTGCCGGGCGCCGGGAGGAAGTTGCGGCCCGGGTCCTCGCCGTTGATGCGGAACTCGAACGAGTGTCCGCGCAGCGCCGGGTCGTCGTAACCCAGCTCCTCGCCGTCGGCGATACGGAACATCTCGCGGACCAGGTCGATGCCGGCGACCTCCTCGGTCACCGGGTGCTCCACCTGGAGGCGGGTGTTGACCTCCAGGAAGGAGATCGTGCCGTCCTGGCCGACCAGGAACTCACAGGTGCCGGCGCCCTCGTAGCCGGCCTCCTTCAGGATGGCCTTGGAGGCGCGGTACAGCTCGGCGACCTGCTCGTCGGACAGGAACGGCGCCGGGGCCTCCTCCACGAGCTTCTGGTGGCGGCGCTGCAGCGAGCAGTCACGGGTGGAGACGACGACCACGTTGCCGTGCTTGTCGGCCAGGCACTGGGTCTCGACGTGCCGCGGACGGTCCAGGTAGCGCTCGACGAAGCACTCGCCGCGGCCGAAGGCGGCGACCGCCTCGCGGACCGCCGAGTCGTACAGCTCGGGGACCTCTTCGAGGGTCCGGGCGACCTTCAGACCGCGGCCACCGCCACCGAAGGCGGCCTTGATCGCGATCGGCAGGCCGTGCTCCTCGGCGAAGGCCACGACCTCCTCGGCGCCGCTCACCGGATCGGGGGTACCGGCCACCAGCGGGGCGCCGGCCCGCTGGGCGATGTGCCGGGCGGCGACCTTGTCACCCAGGTCGCGGATCGCGTGCGGCGGCGGGCCGATCCAGATCAGACCGGCGTCCAGGACCGCCTGCGCGAAGTCGGCGTTCTCCGAGAGGAAGCCGTACCCCGGATGGACGGCGTCCGCGCCGGACTCCCGCGCCGCGTTCAGGATCTTGTCGATGACCAGGTAGCTGGTGGCCGGGGTGTCACCGCCCAGGGCGAACGCCTCATCCGCGGCGCGGACATGCAGAGCGTCCCGGTCCGGGTCCGCGTAGACGGCCACGCTCGCGATCCCGGCGTCCCGGCAGGCCCGGGCCACGCGGACAGCGATTTCGCCACGGTTGGCGATGAGCACCTTGCGCACGATTGAGGCTCCCTCCTTGAAACAAGCCGAGTTTAGGGACTGCCGACACGGCACTTCGACCCGTCCCCAATGGTGAGCTTGCCCACACGGAGCGTGATTCGAGGCTCGCTCGACCCGCGAAAAGCCTTGTCGCACCTTGGCTACGCAGGTCTCCTCCGGGAAACCCTAGCCCTGTCATGTGGTCAAGGTCTCTGTGAGAGCGTGCTGCGGCCCACTCAGTTTCTTTGTCGAGTCCCTACGAATGGCCCAATGATTCTTTGCTGGCGCACGAACCCTTGTCCCGGGGTTTACCCGTTAGTAGCGTTCGCGATGGCTCGAACGTACCTGGGGTAACAAGCAGCTGGCTCGAGAGTGGGTGGGGACCGGTGGTGCGCAGACCGGTGGCATGGGTCGTGGCGGTCGTCCTTCTGGCGGAGGGTGTCTTCATCGCCGCGCTGAACTGGTTCCTCGGAGTGGTGGTCGACCGCCAGGACATGTCCCTGGCCGGCCTCGACCCGTCGACGATGGCGACGTCCTCGAAGATCGGCGGCGTCGTCTTCGGGCTCTACTTCGCGCTGTGCGCGCTGGTGGCCGTCCTGGTCGCGATACGCGACCGCGCCCCCGCGGGCTTCGGCCGCGTCCTGCTGATCAGCGTGGCGGTCGTCCACGGCCTGCTGGGCGCCTTCGCCTGGGGTCTGGTCGGCTGGACGGCGTTCCTGTTCATGGTGGTCGTGCTCGGCCTCGTCGTCCTGCTCCTGATGACGTACGACCGGGACGGCGGCCCGCGGCGGGGTGCCTCCGGCGGGGACGCGGGGCGAGGCGGCGACCCGAGGACGCAGGCCGAGCCGGTCTCGGGCACGGCCCCGGCCTCGGGCACGGCCCCGGAAGCGGGTCCGGCGGCCGTACCGGGGCCCCGTACGGACGCGCCGCGGCGCGGGGACGACGGGCACGGCGAGCCGCGGGGCTCCGTGCCCGCCCGGATCACTCGTCCGGCGACCACAACTCCGTGATGCCGACGTTCAGTTCGGCCAGCAGCTTGCGCACCAGGGGCAGGCTGATGCCGATCACATTGCCGTGGTCGCCCTCGATGCCCTCGATGAACGGCGCCGAACGGCCGTCCAGGGTGAAGGCCCCGGCGACGTAGAGGGGCTCGCCGGACGCCACGTACGCCGCGATCTCCTCGTCGCTGGGCTCACCGAAACGGACGACGGTGGAGGCGGTCCCGGACACGTACCGCTTGGCCGCCGTGTCCCAGACGCAGTGCCCCGTCTGGAGGGTGCCGGCCCGCCCGCGCATCGCCTTCCAGCGGGCGGCCGCCTCTTCGGAGTCGGCGGGCTTGCCCAGGGCCTGCCCGTCCAGCTCCAGCACCGAGTCGCAGCCGATCACGAGGGCGCCCTGCACCTCCGGCTTCGCCGCCACGACCGAGGCCTTGGCCTCGGCCAGGGCGAGCGCCAGTTCCGCCGGGGTGGGCGCGGTGACGGCGTCCTCGTCGACGCCGCTGACGATCACCTCCGGTGCGAGGCCGGCCTGCCTCAGGAGGCCCAGCCGGGCGGGGGAGGCGGAGGCGAGGATCAGGCGGCGGCGTGGCTTGGCAGTCATGCGGCCAGGTTAGTCAGGTGCGGTGCCGTCCGGCTCATCTCAGGCCGATGACGAGCATGGCCAGGATCATGGCCAGGGCCATGAAGAGACCGAGCCGCCGCATCATGTCCTGCGCGTCGCGCAGTTCCTTCGGCGGCTCGTCTTCAGGGTCTGACCACAGCATGCCACCAGCGTGGGGCTTCGGCCGCGGGGTGCGCCTGAGTAGCGGTACTCAATTGGCGCCCTGAGCTGTGCCCCTGTGCGCCCGCGTGGCGGGCCGCATGTCGATGCGGGCCGCCACGCGGGGGGGCTGGGCCTAGCTC
>NZ_JBSFKD010000021.1:54456-159070 GCF_053598395.1 Streptomyces sp. NPDC001135
GGCAGTGCCCCCTGATGGCCCCCGCCGTGGGGTTGGGGCGGGGGGGGGCGCGTGGTTCGGGGTCCTCATGGGCCCCCGTGCGCGGGCCCGGGGGGCCCCCCGGGGGGGGGCGCCTTGTCGGGGGGGCCCGCCACGCGGGGGAGCTGCTCCTAGCTCGGCCAGTAGGTGCGCGTCCACGATGCCGGGCCCGGCTTGGGAGAGCGGGCCGAAGCGATCCTGCTCGGGTCCGACCACGCGTCCCTCGGGCCCTGCGCGCCGGGCGGCGTCGCCGCTGCCGCCGCGGCGCGGGCGCGGACCACCGCCAGGGCGGCGGCCAGCTCCTCCGGGGTCGGGTTGCCCCGTACGACTTTGATCGTCACAGCGGCTCCTTAGAGGGGGATGTTGCCGTGCTTCTTCGGAGGCAGGGATTCCCGCTTGGTGCGCAGCTGACGCAGGCCGCGGACGATGTGGGCGCGGGTGTCGGACGGCATGACCACCGCGTCGATGTAGCCGCGCTCGGCCGCCACGTACGGGTTGAGGAGGGTGTCCTCGTACTCCTGGATCAGCCGGGCCCGGGTGGCCTCGACGTCGTCGGCCTCGGCGATGGTGCGGCGGTGCAGGATGTTGACCGCGCCCTGGGCGCCCATGACGGCGATCTGGGCGGTGGGCCAGGCCAGGTTGAGGTCGGCGCCGAGGTGCTTGGAGCCCATGACGTCGTACGCCCCGCCGAAGGCCTTGCGGGTGATGACGGTGATCAGCGGGACCGTCGCCTCCGCGTAGGCGAAGATCAGCTTGGCGCCGCGCCGGATGATGCCGGTGTGCTCCTGGTCGACGCCCGGCAGGAAGCCCGGCACGTCCACGAAGGTCAGCACCGGGATGTTGAAGGCGTCGCAGGTGCGCACGAACCGGGCGGCCTTCTCGGACGCGTCGATGTCCAGGCAGCCGGCGAACTGCATGGGCTGGTTGGCGACGATGCCGACCGGGAAGCCCTCGACCCGCCCGAAGCCGGTGAGGATGTTCGGCGCGAACAGGGACTGCGTCTCGAAGAACTCGCCGTCGTCCAGGACGTGTTCGATCACGGTGTGCATGTCGTACGGCTGGTTCGCGCTGTCGGGCACGACGGTGTCCAGCTCGCGGTCCTCGTCGCTGACGGCGAGGTCGGCCTCCTCGGGGAAGACCGGGGGCTCGGAGAGGTTGTTGGACGGCAGGTACGACAGCAGCTGCTTGACGTACTCGATGGCGTCCTTCTCGTCGCCGGCCATGTGATGCGCGACGCCGGAGGCCGTGTTGTGGGTCCTGGCCCCGCCCAGCTCCTCGAAGCCGACGTCCTCGCCGGTGACGGTCTTGATGACGTCCGGGCCGGTGATGAACATGTGCGAGGTCTGGTCGACCATGACCGTGAAGTCGGTGATGGCCGGGGAGTACACGGCTCCGCCGGCGCAGGGGCCGACGACCAGGCTGATCTGCGGGATGACGCCGCTGGCGTGGGTGTTGCGGCGGAAGATCTCACCGTACGCGCCGAGGGAGGCGACACCTTCCTGGATGCGGGCGCCGCCGGAGTCGTTGATGCCGATGACCGGGCAGCCGGTCTTGAGGGCGAAGTCCATGACCTTGACGATCTTCTGCCCGTAGACCTCGCCCAGCGCCCCGCCGAAGACGGTGAAGTCCTGCGAGAACACGGCGACGGGGCGTCCGTCGACGGTCCCGTACCCGGTCACGACGCCGTCGCCGTAGGGGCGGTTCTTGTCGAGCCCGAAGTTGGTGGAGCGGTGGCGGGCGAACTCGTCCAGCTCGACGAAGGAGCCCTCGTCGAGGAGGAGTCCGATGCGCTCACGGGCCGTCAGTTTGCCCTTGGCGTGCTGCTTCTCGACGGCGCGTTCCGAGCCGGCGTGCGTCGCCTCGTGGATGCGGCGCTGGAGATCCGCCAGCTTGCCAGCGGTCGTGTGGATGTCGATCTCTTCCGGCTCGGACATCGGGATGCGGCTCCCTGCCTGCTCAAAAGGGGGGACGGTTACTCATCCGTAGAGTAGTGGCGGGCCTGTGGGTCGGCAGTGCGGCGTTTCCCACACCTAGGGTGACTTGCATGACGCCGCACAATGCATCAGATGACAGTCGCTGGTCCGATCTGGACCGTCCGCCCCTGAACGCCGCGGCACTGCGGCGCGCACTGGTCCGGGAGGGGGGCCTGTACAGCGCGCTGGACGTGGTGCAGCGCACCGGGTCCACCAACTCCGACCTGGTCGCCCGGGCCGCCGCCGGCAAGGCCGAGGAAGGGGCGGTGCTGGTGGCGGAGGAGCAGACGGCGGGGAAGGGGCGCCTGGACCGCCGCTGGACGGCACCGGCGCGCTCGGGCCTGTTCTTCTCCGTGTTCCTGCGGCCCGTCGAGGTCCCGGTGGCGCGGTGGGGCTGGTTGCCGCTGCTCACGGGTGTCGCCGTGGCGACCGGGCTGTCCCTGGCGGCGGGCGTGGACACGGCCCTGAAGTGGCCCAACGACCTGCTGGTGACGGTGGGCGGGGAGGAGCGCAAGGCCGGCGGCATCCTTGCGGAGGGGGCCGGACAGGACGGTGTGGTCATCGGCGTCGGTATCAACGTCACGCTGCGGGCCGAGGAGCTGCCGGTGCCCCAGGCGGGGTCGCTGGCGCTGGCCGGGGCGGTGACCACGGACCGGGACCCGCTGCTGCGGGCGGTGCTGCGGTCGCTGGAGGACTGGTACGGGCGGTGGCGTCGCTCCGGCGGGGACGCGGCGGTGAGCGGGCTGCAGGAGACGTATGCGGCGGGGTGCGCGACGTTGGGGCGCACGGTGCGGGCGGAGTTGCCCGGGGATCGCGCGCTCGTGGGTGAGGCGGTCGCGGTCGACGGGGACGGCCGGTTGGTCATCGCGACGGAGGCCGGGGTGCGGAAGCCCGTGGGGGCGGGCGACATCGTCCATCTGCGGCCTGCGTGACGGATGCCCGCGGCGCCTGTGCGGCTTCGGTGGGGGTGCGCGTAGCGCGTGATGTGGCCTTGGGGTCGGGGCCGCGCCGGGGGGTGTCCGTCCTCGGTCGGGCGGTTCTGTCTCTTGGCGGGTGGCCCGGTGACTGACGCCCGCCGCTGCGGGCGGGCACCCCCCGGCACGACCCCTTCCGGCCGTGGGCCGCTGCGGCGCCGTGGCCATGGGGCCGACGGCATGCGCAGCGTCCCGAAGGGGCGCGGGGAACTGCGCGACCAGCCACGACGGACGCGCGGTCGGGGGCGGTGGGCGCACCCCCGGACCTGCCTGGATGCGGGGGCCCGGGGCGCGGCCCCCGGGGTGTCCGGCAGCAACGCCGGTCAGCGCACCCGATGCCGGGAAGTGGATCGTCGGCCGAACCCAACGGAGTGAGCTGGCGCACACCTGCCGTAGAGTTGAGGCCGGTCGAAACGTGACCGCGGCAGATCGGAAGGGCAGCAGGCGTGACCGTCGACGACACGGGCTCCGGCGCGGGCGCGGACGCCGCCGACCCCGGCGAGGATCCGCTGGCCCTGCGCCTCGAACAGCTCATCCTGGGCGCCGAGCGCCGCTACACCCCGTTCCAGGCGGCCCGTAGCGCGGGCGTCTCCATGGAGCTGGCGTCACGGTTCTGGCGGGCCATGGGCTTCGCCGACATCGGCCAGGCCAAGGCGCTCACCGAGGCCGACGTACTGGCCCTGCGCCGTCTCGCCGGTCTGGTCGAGGCGGGGCTGCTCAGCGAGGCCATGGCGGTGCAGGTGGCCCGGTCCACCGGGCAGACCACCGCCCGGTTGGCCGAGTGGCAGATGGATTCGTTCCTGGAGGGCCTGACCGAGCCGCCCGAGCCCGGGATGACCCGCACCGAGGTGACGTACCCGATCGTCGAGCTGCTCCTGCCCGAGCTGGAGGAGTTCCTGGTCTACGTCTGGCGCCGCCAGCTCGCCGCCTCGGCCGGACGGGTCGTGCAGTCGGCGGACGACGAGGAGATGGTCGACCGGCGGCTCGCCGTCGGCTTCGCCGACCTCGTGGGGTTCACGCGGCTGACCCGCCGGATGGAGGAAGAGGAGCTGGGCGAGCTGGTCGAGGCGTTCGAGACGACCGCCGCCGACCTGGTGGCCGCGCGCGGCGGCCGGCTGATCAAGACCCTCGGCGACGAGGTGCTGTTCGCGGCGGACGACGCCGGGATCGCCGCGGACATCGCGCTGCGGCTGGTCGAGACGCTCGCGAACGACGAGACGATGCCGGAGCTGCGGGTCGGCATGGCCTTCGGCACGGTCACCACTCGTATGGGTGATGTGTTCGGTACGACGGTGAACCTGGCCTCGCGGCTGACCTCGATAGCCCCGCGGGACGCCGTGCTGCTTGACAGTGCCTTCGCCGAGGAGCTGATCCGTACCGGCGAGGCACCCGCCTCCGAGGCGGAGGCGGCCGAGGCCGCGGCGGCGGCCGAGAAGGAGGGCGAGGAGCCGCCGGTGTACCGCTTCGCGCTCCAGCCGATGTGGCAGCGCCCGGTCCGCGGGCTCGGGGTGGTCGAGCCCTGGCTGCTCACCCGACGCGACGGCCAGTCGTAGCCCCTTCGCCCCCGCGGTCCACGCACAGGCCGAGCACCGGCACGCACAGCCCGCCGGGTCCGCCCCGAGCCGGGTCCGCCGTGCTGCGGGTGGGCGCCGGGCTGGTCGGTGCGGGCCGGGAGGCGGTCGGGGCAGGCGGCGGGGCGGAGGGCGTCACCAAAGGCCTCGACGGGGTGCCGTGGGTGGCGGCCGGTCCGCCGGGGGCGGTGCTCGGTGCGGCGGTGGTGCCGGGCGGCGCCGTGGGGACGGCCGGGTCGGGGCGGGCCCCGGCCGGACGGGTGGTCGTCGGCGTCAGGGCACGGCCGCCCATGACGGAGGTCGCCGAGGGCAGCGCGGTGGGGGCGGCGGCGACCGTGGCGGCGCTGTTCGCCGCGGGGTCCGCCGCGACGCCGCCCGCGTCGGGGCGCGGCTCGGCCTCCGCCGTGCCCGGGACGCCGACGCCGGAGTCCGACGCGACCCGGACCAGGCTGAGCACGCCCGCGGCCAGGGCGAGTCCGCCGGCGGCGAGCAGCACCTTGCGGGGGCGCGGCTTGCGGTGCCGTCCGCGTCGTACGGCGGGCGCGCCGGCCGGCTCGCCGTGCTCCCGCTGCCGCTCCGGCTCCTCTTCCGTACGGGACTGTGCACGTATCGGTGACATGGTTCCCCTCCCCGCTGCGCCCCCGTGCGCCATGGCGGACGCACGCTATGCGGTCCTGTGGGCGATGTGGGGTGAGACGGCCGGGATGTCACTCGAACGGGCGTAGCCCCCTGGGCTTTCCCGAGGCCGGGTACGGCTGCGATGATCGGGCCGACAGTGGTTAACCCGCGTTAACACGTGAGCCGGAGGGTGTCATGAGCGAGGAGCGGTTCGGGGAGTTCGTGCTGGTGCGGCGGCACGGGTTCGTCGCGGAACTGGTGCTGGACCGGCCCAAGGCCATGAACGCCGTCTCGACGGAGATGGCCCGCTCCCTCGCCGGCGCGTGCACGGCCCTGGCCGCCGACCGGGACGCCCGGGTGGTGGTCCTGACCTCGTCCCATGAGCGGGCGTTCTGTGTCGGGGCGGACCTGAAGGAGCGGAACTCCTTCAGTGACGCGGATCTGCTGCGGCAGCGGCCGGTGGCGCGCGGGGCGTACACCGGGGTGCTGGAGCTGCCGATGCCGACGATCGCGGCGGTGCACGGGTTCGCGCTGGGCGGGGGGTTCGAGCTGGCCCTGTCGTGCGATCTGATCGTGGCCGACCGTACGGCGGTGGTGGGGCTGCCGGAGGTGTCCGTGGGGGTGATCCCGGGCGGGGGCGGTACGCAGTTGCTGCCGCGGCGGGTCGGGGCGGCGCGCGCGGCCGAGCTGATCTTCTCGGCGCGGCGGGTGGAGGCGCCGGAGGCGGCCGGGCTGGGGCTGGTCGACCGGCTCGTGGACGCGGGGAGCGACCGCGAGGAGGCCCTCGCGCTGGCCGCCCGCATCGCCGGTAACTCGCCGGTCGGGCTGCGGGCCGCCAAGCGGGCGCTGCGCCTCGGGCAGGGGCTGGACCTGCGGGCGGGCCTGGAGGTCGAGGACGCCGCGTGGCGCGCGGTGGCGTTCTCGGGGGACCGGGCCGAGGGGGTGGCGGCGTTCAACGAGAAGCGGGCGCCTGAATGGCCGGGGGAGTAGCGGGCCCGCGCCCTTCCGGGGGGCCGAGGGGTACCGGTCACGCCGGGCGGGTGCCTCCCCGAGTGGGTGCTGCCCGCAGCGGCGGCGGTACCGCGCGGCGACGGCGGTGCCGCGCAGCCGGGCGTCGCCGCGGCTCCCCGGGGGCGCGGGGCTGTATCGGTATGCGACTCATCGGTGTGCGACTCCGCCGCGTGGGGGGCGACCGGCATGGTGGGCGCACCCGGCAACGGTCCACGGACCCGGGCTGCCGGCCGCACAGCACCTGATCGCAGCACCAATATCCCGAATCCCCGCAAAACTCCCTAACCTGGAGTAATGGGCGAGGACAGGCGGCTGGCCGCGGTCGTGGCGCTGGCGCAGGGTATGGCGGCGGCCCACACCCCGCGGGACTCGTGGCAGGCCGCGGCGCTCGGCGCGTGCCGGGCGCTGGACGGCGCCTTCGCCGCGCTGTCCGTGTGGGAGCGGGAGCTCGGCCGCCTGCGCGTCCTCGTGAACGTGGGGGACCGGCGCCCGGACGAGGAGGAGTTCCCCGAGTCCGAGGCCTACCCGGTGCACCAGTTCCCGGAGATCACCGAGTTCCTGCACGAGCGGTGGGCCGGCGGAGGCGGACCCAACGCCTGGGTGGAGACCGCCGAGGGGACCGCCGCCGGCACCCCCGGCTACTTCCACCGGCGCGTCGCCGCCCTGCGCCGCAGGGGGCGCGGCTGCTGCGTCGTCGCGCCGGTCGTGCTGCACGGCAGAGCCTGGGGCGAGCTGTACGTCGCCCGCCCCGTCGACGTCCCCGTGTTCGACCGGGGCGACGCCGACTTCGCCACCGTGCTGGCCGCCGTCGTCGCCGCCGGGCTCGCGCAGACCGAGCGGCTGGAGGAGGCCCGCCGGCTCGCGTACACCGACGCGCTCACCGGACTCGCCAACCGCCGCGCCGTGGACGTTCGCCTGGAGGAGGCCGTCGAGCGGCACCGCACGGAGGGTGCGGCCGTCAGCCTCGTCGTCTGTGATCTCAACGGGCTGAAGCGGGTCAACGACACCCTCGGGCACGCCGTCGGCGACCGGCTCCTGGAGCGCTTCGGCTCGGTGCTGTCGCTGTGCGGGGCGATGGTGCCGGGTGCGCTCGTGGCGCGGCTCGGCGGGGACGAGTTCTGTCTGCTGGCGGTGGGGTCGCCCGCCGACGACGTGGTCAAGGCCGCCGACGAACTGTGCCGCAGGGCAGGGGAGTTGGAGCCGGGTGAGGGGGTGGCGTGCGGGATCGCCTCGACCGAGGACCCGATCGGGGAGGTGCGCGACGCCCGGCGGCTGTTCCGGCTCGCCGACGCCGCCCAGTACCGGGCCAAGGCCCTGCGTGTCGGCCGGCCGGTGGTCGCGGGGCGGGAGGGGCCTCAGGATCCGGTCGTACGGCTGGCCGACGAGCCGCCGCCCGCGCAGGCCGAGCGGCGCCGGTTCCGGGGGCGCCTGCCGTGAGGCGAAGGCCACACGGATCGGTAAGGGGTGCTCCCGTGCCCCACTAGTGACATCCCCGCATTCAATGCGTACGCTCCTGAATATGGATATGCACACTGTGGTGGTGGGGACGTCCGGTGTCACGGCGTCCGACGTTCTCGCCGTGGCGCGCGGCGGTGCCCGCATCGAGCTGTCGGCCGAGGCGGTGGCGGCCCTGGCCGCGGCCCGCGAGATCGTGGACGCCCTGGCGGCCAAGCCGGAGCCGGTCTACGGCGTCTCCACGGGCTTCGGAGCCCTGGCGACCCGGCACATCAGCCAGGAACTGCGCGCCCAGCTGCAGCGCAACATCGTCCGCTCGCACGCCGCCGGCATGGGGCCGAGGGTGGAGCGTGAGGTCGTACGGGCCCTGATGTTCCTGCGGCTCAAGACGGTCTGTTCCGGGCACACCGGTGTGCGGCCCGAGGTCGCGCAGACCATGGCCGACGTGCTGAACGCCGGGATCACCCCGGTGGTGCACGAGTACGGTTCCCTCGGCTGCTCCGGCGACCTGGCCCCGCTGTCCCACTGCGCCCTCACGCTGATGGGCGAGGGGGACGCCGAGGGCCCCGACGGGACCGTCCGCCCCGCCGGTGAGCTGCTCGCCGCGCACGGGATCCAGCCCGTCGAGCTGCGCGAGAAGGAGGGGCTCGCCCTTCTCAACGGCACCGACGGCATGCTCGGCATGCTGATCATGGCCCTCGCCGACCTCGACACCCTCTACAAGTCCGCCGACATCACGGCCGCCCTCAGCCTGGAGGCGCTGCTCGGCACGGACAAGGTGCTCGCGCCCGAGCTGCACGCCATCCGGCCGCACCCCGGGCAGGGCGCCTCCGCCGCCAACATGCTCGCCGTGCTGGAGGGCTCCCAGCTCACCGGCCACCACCAGGACGACGCGCCCCGCGTCCAGGACGCCTACTCGGTGCGCTGCGCCCCGCAGGTCGCGGGTGCCGGACGCGACACCATGGCGCACGCCCGGCTGGTCGCCGAGCGCGAGCTGGCCTCCGCCGTCGACAACCCGGTGGTGCTGCCCGACGGGCGCGTGGAGTCCAACGGCAACTTCCACGGCGCCCCGGTCGCCTACGTCCTGGACTTCCTCGCCGTCGCCGCCGCCGACCTCGGCTCCATCGCCGAGCGCCGCACCGACCGGCTGCTGGACAAGAACCGCAGCCACGGGCTGCCGCCGTTCCTCGCCGACGACGCGGGCGTCGACTCCGGGCTCATGATCGCCCAGTACACGCAGGCCGCCCTGGTGAGTGAGATGAAGCGGCTCGCCGTACCGGCCTCCGCGGACTCCATCCCGTCCTCCGCGATGCAGGAGGACCACGTGTCCATGGGCTGGTCGGCCGCGCGCAAGCTGCGCACCGCCGTCGGCAACCTCACCCGGATCATCGCCGTCGAGCTGTACGCGGCCACCCGCGCCATCGAGCTGCGCGAGGGCCTCACCCCGGCGCCGGCCTCCCGGGCCGTCATCGAGGCCGTGCGCGCCGCCGGTGTGCGGGGCCCGGGCCCGGACCGGTTCCTGGCGCCCGACCTGGCCGCCGCCGACGCGTTCGTGCGCGGCGGCCACCTCGTCACCGCGGCGGAGTCGGTCACCGGCCCGCTGCAGTAAGGTTCCCGCACGAGAACGGGGGCCCTGCCGCGTGCAGGGCCCCCGTTCCCGCGCCTGTTCCGGCGCCACGTGCCGCTACGTCACTTCAGCTTGGTCTGCTGGGCCTTGACGACCTCGGGCGAGACCGCGTACGCCTTCTTGTCCATCATCGCGCCCAGGTTCATCGTGAAGTAGACCGACAGGGTGTTCCCGGCCCGGACGACCTGGGTGTGGACGGGCGCCGCGTCCTTGCCGTTCGTGTCCGTGGTCGCGGCGAACGCCACCGCCCCGTCCCCGGTGCCCGTGGGCTTCTCCTCGGCGACCTTGGTGAACGTCATCTTCGTCCCCGCCTGCTTGCCCGAGAAGCCGCTCGCGCAGGCCTTCACGGCGGCCGAGACCGACGCGAGGGCCTTCTCGGCGCCGTCCCCGTCGTACGAGGCCAGGGCGACCGTGGTGACGTCCCGGTCCAGGGACTTGTGCATCTCTTCCTCGAGCTTCTTCTCGTCGAGGTCGTCCAGCGAGGTCGGCTTGGCCGAGGGCGCCTTCCTCGGGTCCTGTGTGGCCAGCCGGTCCGTCTTCGCCGCCGCCTCGACCGGCGGAAGCCCGCTCATCACGCGGACCAGCGGCCGGCATTGCGCGCTGTCGGTCGTGATCGGCTTGGCGCGGGCGGCCGGCACCGGGCCCACCTTGTACCCCGGCACCTCGCCCTCGGCGATGATCAGCTTCTTCAACTCCGCGGCGCTCCGCGCCCGCACGGCCGGCTTCGCCGCATCCGTGCCGGAGCAGCCCGTGACAAGGGCGAGCGACAGCGCACCCACCACCGCGGTGGCGCACCGTCGCACGCCCGATGATCTCTTCATGGGCGCACTATGTGCGCGCCGTCAACAAACCGTCAAGGGGAATTAAAAACCCATGCGTTCGCGGCGCACCGAATACACCACGAATCCGGCGCCGACGCCGAGGAAAAGAGTGCCGCCGACGACGTACGGCGTGGTGTCGGGGCTGCCGGTGTCGGCGAGTTCGGTGTCGTCCGCCGCGTCCCGCGCGCTGTCCGCGGCGGCCTGTGACATCGCCCTGGCCTGCTGTGTCACATGAGTCGTGGCGGTTTCCGTGTCCGCTCTGGCCGAGTCCTGCGAGGCCTTCGCGGACGGGACGAACCACAGCGCGCACAGGAGGGTGCCCGCGGCGGTGGCGGTCAGCAGCGGGCGGCGAGCGGATGACACGGAATATCGATCCCCCTTGTGACGCTGGCGAATTGGCCGTGTGGGGCGATGTTAGTGAAAGTCGCGGGTCACAGGAAAGTCACGGGAGGTTTCGATCGTACGCTCACGCCATGAGTGCTGAAGAGACATCACGTTTTGTACGGCTTCGGGTGGAGCTGGTCCTCGAGGTGCAGGACGAGGACCAGCTGACCAAGGCCGCGCTGCGCCGGCTCGCCCGGGACACGGAGCTTCCGGAGTCGGAGCGGACCCAGGGCGAAGCGGCTGTGACGGACGACACCGCGGAGGCCCTCGCGTATCTCGTGGACCCGTTCGACCTGGTCAGCGAGGTGCCCGGGGTGGAGCTCCAGCAGGCGTCCTGGTCCAGCGAGCGGATCGACTACGACCCTGACTCGCCCGACTGGGATCTCGACGAGGATGATGGGGAGGACGACGAAGAAGAGGACGGCATCGGCTGAGCGTCCCGGGGCACCCATGACCCCGGACGGCAACCGCCGTCCGGGGTTTCGTCGTCTCAGGGGGGCGCACGGACGAATTCCGCACCACCGGCCTCGGGCGACCGTGGCGAGCGTGGTGCGCCTAACACATGCGAACGATGTGGAAAGGGACGGATCGCCCGTAGCGTGGATGGTTCGCAAACGGGGGCCTCGGGGTTTTCACGAATTCGGCAACGATGGAGAAGCGTGTGATGACGGACAGTAAGCGGCGCAAGGGCCTGATGGTCGCGTCCGCACTGCTCGGTGGTGTACTGGCGGTCACGGGCTGTTCCGGCGGCGGCAACGCCAAGGCGTCCGACCACGGCGAGAGCTCGCAGGCGAAGGCCGACGAGGCAGCGGCCAAGAAGTCGTCCGCGGCCCAGATCACCATCACACCCAAGGACGGCTCCGACAACGCCTCCATCAACAACTCGGCCGGCGTGAAGGTCGCCAAGGGCACGCTCACCGGCGTCACGATGACCACCCAGGACGGCAGGACCGTCGCCGGTCAGGTGTCCGCCGACAGGACCAGCTGGAAGCCGACCGTCCCGCTGCAGCGCTCGACCACCTACAAGATCGCCGCGGAGGCCAAGGACTCCGAGGGCCGCATAGCCCACGAGAACGCCTCCTTCACCACGGTCTCCCCGGCCAACAGCTTCATCGGCACCTTCACCCCGGACAACGGCTCCACGGTCGGTGTCGGCATGCCGGTCTCGATCAACTTCGACAAGGCGATCACCAACAAGGCGGCCGTGCAGAAGGGCATCACGGTCAGCTCCAGCAGCGGCCAGGAGGTCGCCTGCCACTGGTTCAACGCCAACCGCATGGACTGCCGCCCCCAGCAGTACTGGAAGGAAGGCTCCACCGTCACGCTGAAGCTCGCGCTCGACGGCGTCGAGGGCGCGCCCGGCATCACCGGCGTCCAGCAGAAGACGGTCACCTTCCACATCGGCCGCAACCAGGTCTCCTACGTCGACGCGAAGACCAAGGAGATGAAGGTCACGCAGGACGGCAAGGTCGTCAAGACCATCCCGGTCTCCGCGGGCGCCCCCGAGCACACCACCTACGAGGGCCAGATGGTGATCTCGGAGAAGTTCCAGCAGACCCGCATGAACGGCGCCACGGTCGGCTTCACCGACGACGACGGCAAGGGCGAGTACGACATCAAGGACGTGCCGCACGCCATGCGCCTGACCAACTCCGGGACCTTCATCCACGGCAACTACTGGGGCGCCCCGTCCGTCTTCGGCAGCGTCAACACCAGTCACGGCTGCATCGGCCTGCAGGACGTCAAGGGCGCGGGCGACGCGAAGATGCCGGCCGCCTGGTTCTACAGCAACTCCCTGGTCGGTGACGTGGTGGTCGTCCAGAACACCGGCGACAAGACGGTCGCACCGGACAACGGCCTCAACGGCTGGAACCTGAGCTGGGCCCAGTGGAAGGCCGGTTCGGCCGTCTGACACCCCCTCAACCCCGCCCGTGCCGCCCCCCTTGGGGCGGCACCGGCGTTTCCGGGTCCTGAGGAGCACGGGCTGACCTTCGTCATGGTCACCCACGGCGCCGCGATCGCGCAGAAGGCCCCGCGGCTGGCCACCCTCCGCAAGGGAGGGATCACCGTGAAGCAGAACGCCGCGCGGGTCTGTAACGGTGTCCCGCCCACGGCGTAACAGTTTTCCGTCGCTCTCTCTTACCCTCCTCTCAACCGTTGAGCCGTCTGAACGCCCCCCGGCATACTGCGTGGCCCGGGGGGAGACGTGCGGCGTGCACGCGTACGCCACCTCCCCCGGCCGGTCGAACGGGGAATTCGCCCGGTACTCCGTCTCCTGGGGGAGAACTTGCGCAGACAAGTGAAAAGAGCTGCTGCGGCCGGTGTCGCCACGGCCGCAGCCGTCGCCGTCGCAGCGGGTATGACCAGCCCGGCGTCGGCGAGACCCGTGGAGCACACCCCGAGCACCGCCTCCGCGCTCACCGCGAGGACCCACGTCACCCTCATCACCGGTGACCGCGTCGCCCTCGACGCCAAGGGCCGGATCGTCGGCCTGCAGCGGGCCAAGGGCCGTGAGCGCATACCCTTCCAGGTCCGCAGGACCAAGGGCCACACCCTGGTCGTCCCGGTCGACGCGGCCCGCCTGGTGTCCTCCGGCACGCTGGACCAGCGCCTGTTCGACGTCACCGAGTTGAACAAGGCCGTCACCCGCAGGGCCCAGAAGAGCGGCCTGAAGGTCATCGTCGGCTACCGCGGTTCCGCCGCCGCGGCCAAGGCGGACGTCCGGGGCGCGGGCCACCTGCGCCGCAGCCTCGGCGCCCTCGACGCCGACGCCGTGCAGACACCGGTCAAGGACACCGCGGAGCTGTGGCACGCCGTCACCGACGGCGACCGGGCCGCCTCCGGCATCGCGCACGTCTGGCTCGACGGCGTCCGCAGGGCCTCACTCGACACGTCCGTGCCGCAGATCGGCGCCCCGGTCGCGTGGAAGGCCGGCTACACCGGCAAGGGCGTGAAGGTAGCCGTCCTCGACACCGGTGTGGACACCCGCCACCCCGACCTCAAGGACCAGGTGGTCGGCTCCCGGAACTTCACCTCCGCCGCCGACGCCACCGACCACTTCGGCCACGGCACGCACGTCGCCTCCATCGTGGCGGGCACCGGCGAGAGGTCGGGCGGCAGGTACAGGGGTGTCGCTCCGGACGCCGAGATCCTCAACGGCAAGGTCCTGGACGACACCGGCTCCGGAGACGACTCCGGCATCCTCGCCGGCATGGAGTGGGCGGCCTCCCAGGGCGCCTCCGTCGTCAACCTCAGCCTCGGCGGCTACGACAGCCCCGGCATCGACCCCCTCGAGGCCGAGGTCAACAAGCTCTCCGCCACCAAGGGCATCCTGTTCGCGATCGCCGCGGGCAACGACGGCCCCCACTCGATCGGTTCGCCGGGCAGCGCGGACGCCGCGCTCACCGTCGGCGCCGTCGACAAGAAGGACCGGCTCGCCGACTTCTCCTCCACCGGCCCGCGCCTCGGCGACGGCGCCATCAAGCCCGACGTCACCGCGCCCGGCGTGGACATCACCGCCGCCGCGGCCAAGGGCAGCGTCCTCGACAAGGAGGTCGGCGAGAAGCCCGCGGGCTACCTGACCCTCTCCGGTACCTCGATGGCCACCCCGCATGTCGCGGGCGCCGCCGCGATCCTGAAGCAGGAGCACCCCGGCTGGGGGTACGCCGAGCTGAAGGGCGCGTTGACCGGCTCCGCCAAGGGCGGCGCGTACACGCCGTTCCAGCAGGGTTCGGGCCGTATCGCCGTGGACCGGGCCTACCGGCAGACCGTGATCGCCGACCCGGTCTCGGTGAGCTTCGGTGTGCAGCAGTGGCCGCACACCGACGACAAGCCGGTCACCAGGAAGGTGACGTACCGCAACCTCGGCGACCAGGACGTCACGCTCACCCTCGGCAGCACCGCCACCGACCCCGAGGGCCACGCGGCCCCGTCGGGCTTCTTCACGCTGGGCGCGACGCGGCTGACGGTCCCGGCGCACGGCAAGGCCTCCGTCGGCCTCACCGCCAACACCAGGCTGGGCGGCCGCCTCGACGGCGCCTACTGCGCGTACGTGACCGCGACCGGCGCCGGCCAGAGCGTCCGCACGGCCGCCGCGGTACAGCGCGAGGTGGAGTCGTACGACCTCACGCTGAAGTTCACCGGCCGTGACGGCAGGCCGGCGAAGTACTACAACGCCGGCCTCAGCGGCGTGGGCGGCCTGGCGGGCGGCACGGAGCTGACCCCGTACGACCCGTCCGGCACGGTGAAGGTCCGCGTGCCCAGGGGCACCTACCTCCTCAACTCCGCCGTCTTCGCCGACCGGAACGGCACCCACGGCACCGACTGGATCGCCCAGCCGAAGCTGACCGTCGCCAGGAAGCAGACCGTCACGATCGACGCGCGCAGGACCGAGCCGGTCGACATCACCGTCCCGGCCCACGGCGTGAGGTCGCGGTTCGCCTCGCCGGGGTACACCCTCACGATCGGCGACAACGAGTACGGCTACAGCTGGTTCCTGGACACGTACAAGGACTTCCGCACCGCCCACCTGGGCCCGGAACTCCCCGCGGGACAGCTGTTCCAGCAGTGGGACGGCCACTGGACCAAGGGGAGGGGCGAGCAGTACGACGTCACCTCCGGCGGCCCGGTCACCCGGCTCGCCACCGGCTACACCAAGCACTACAGGGCGAGTGAGCTGGCCACCGTCAAGGCCCGGCTGGGGGCGTCCGCGAGCGGCAGGACCGGCTCGGTCGGTGCCACCGGCTGGCTGCCCGGCAGCGTCGGCGCCTCGTCCATCGACGTCCCGCAGCAGCTGCCCGGCACCCGCACCCTGCACCTGTCCGCCGGCGGCGGGGTCCTGTGGGACCTGCACTTCACCCAGTACGGCGGGGTCGACCCGGACGGGTTCCCGCTGTCCGACGCCGCGTACGCGCTCGGCGAGTCCTCCTTCAAGGCCGGCAAGAGCTACACGAAGACGGTCAACACCGCGGTCTTCGGCCCGCACGTCGACAAGGACCTCGGCCTCTACCGCTCCGGCGACGAGATCTACGGATCACTGCCGCTGTTCGCCGACTCCGCCAGGCACGCCGGGTACTCGGCCTTCACCTCGGTGCACACGACCCTGTACCGCGACGGCACCGAGGTCGGTTCCACCGACGACCCGCTGTTCGGCGACGCCGCCTTCAAGGTGCCGGCCGGTGACGCCGCCTACCGGCTGACCACCTCGGTCAAGCGCTCGGCGAAGGTCGCCCGGGCCTCCTCCCGGATCGACGCGACCTGGACCTTCCGCTCCCGGAAGGTCTCCGGCACCGCCGTCCAGCTCCCCGCCTCCGTCCTGCACTACGGCGTCACGACCGGCCTGGACAGCCGGGTCGGGGCCGGCCGGACGGTCACCTTCCCGGTCACCGTCGAGGGCTCGGCGGCGGACGGCAACCTGAAGTCCCTCGCCGTGTACGTCTCCTACGACGGCCGGACCTTCACGAAGGCCGACGTCCGGGGCGGCGGGATCACCGTCAGGAACCCGGCGCAGGGCAAGTCCCTCTCCCTCCGCTCCGAGATCACCGACAAGCAGGGCAACACGTCGGAGATCACGATCTACGACGCGTACTTCGGGAAGTGAGCCACAGCGCTCCCTGACGAGGCGAGGGGGCATCCGGGCCACAGGCTCCGGGTGCCCCCTCGCCGTCCAGGAAGACTCAGGCCGAGTGCACCGCGTGCGTCGCGTCCGTGCCCCAGCTGGCCAGGAGCCGGAGGGAGTCGGCGGACGGGGAGCCCGGCTCGGCGTGGTAGGTCAGCAGGGACTGGTCCGAGTCGTCCGTCAGGCGAAAGGACTCGAAGTTCAGGGACAGGTCGCCCACCAGCGGATGGTGCAGCCGCTTGACGCCGTGGCTCTTCTCCTTGACGTCGTGCGTCGCCCACAGCCGGCGGAACTCCTCGCTCTTGACGGAGAGTTCCCCGACGAGCGCCGACAGCCGCGGGTCGTCCGGATAGCAGCCCGCGTCCATGCGCAGGGCGCAGACGATGTCGATCGCCTTCTGCTCCCAGTCGACGAACAGCTCGCGGTAGTCCGGACGCAGGAACACCAGACGGGCCCAGTTGCGCTCGGCAGGCGGCAGTTCCGCCCAGTCGCCGAAGAGTGCCGCCGCCATCCGGTTCCAGGCGAGGATCTCCGAGCGGCGCCCGACGACATACGCCGGTACGCCGTCCATCGTGTCCAGCAGCTGCCGCAGCGAGGAGCGGACCTGCTGCTGGCGCGCCGCCGGCTTCTTCTTGTGCGACTTCGGCTTGGCCAGATGCGTGAGGTGCGCGTGCTCGGCGTCCGTCAGCCTGAGTGCCCGGGCGATCGCGTCCAGGACCTCCGCCGAGACGTTCCGCCCGTTGCCCTGTTCGAGACGGGTGTAGTACGCCACCGACACCCCGGCCAGCTGGGCCAGCTCCTCGCGGCGCAGCCCCGGCACCCGCCGGTGCCGGCCGAAGTCGGGCAGTCCCACGTCCTGAGGCTTCAGCCGGGCCCGCCGACTGCGCAGGAACTCGCTCAGTTCGGCCCGCCGGTCCAGGGGCGGGGAGGAGGGCAGGGGCTGGTTTTCCATACAACCAGTATTCACGGTCGTACGTACAGGAACCTGACCCCGCCAGTGGTAGGCACGGCAGACGTACGCACAAGCGTGGTCTGGGTGGCCGTCGTAGCGTGGGAGAGGCTGGTTGCGTGCCCGGTGGGAAGGCAACCGGGCACGATCACATCGCTAGGAGAACCCCGGCATGACCACCACTGTTGCTGCTTACGCCGCGCCCGCCGCGAAGGCACCGCTGGAGCGGACCACGATCGAGCGGCGCGCGGTCGGTGAGTTCGACGTCCTGATCGACATCGAGTTCGCCGGTATCTGCCACTCCGACATCCACCAGGCCCGGGAGGGCTGGGGCACCGCCATCTTCCCGATGGTGCCCGGCCACGAGATCGCGGGCGTCGTCTCCGAGGTCGGCCCGGGTGTCACGAAGTACGCCGTCGGCGACCGCGTGGGCGTCGGCTGCATGGTCGACTCCTGCCGGGAGTGCGACAACTGCAGGGCCGGTCTGCAGCAGTACTGCACCGGTGGCGGCCCCGTCTGGACCTACAACTCCGTCGGCAAGGACGGGCAGCCCACCTACGGCGGCTACGCGCAGAAGGTCGTCGTCGACGAGAACTACGTCGTCCGCATCCCCGACGGCCTCTCCCTCGACGTGGCCGCCCCGCTGCTGTGCGCCGGCATCACCACCTACTCGCCCCTGAAGCACTGGAACGCGGGGCCCGGGAAGAAGGTCGCGGTCGTCGGTCTGGGCGGCCTCGGGCACATGGGAGTGAAGATCGCCGCCGCCCTCGGTGCGGAGGTCACGGTCCTGTCCCAGTCCCTGCGCAAGAAGGACGACGGTCTGAAGCTGGGCGCCACCCACTACTACGCCACCAGCGACCCGAAGACCTTCGACGACCTCAAGGGCACCTTCGACATCATCCTCAACACGGTGTCGGCGCCGCTCGACTTCGGCGCCTACCTGTCCCTGCTGCGCACGGACGGCGCGATGGTCAACGTCGGCATCCCCGAGGAGCCGGTGAACATCCTGCTCTCCTCGGTGTTCGGCCACCGCCGCAGCATCAGCAGCTCCGGCATCGGCGGCATCCCGGAGACCCAGGAGATGCTCGACTTCTGCGCCGAGCACCAGCTGGGCGCCGAGATCGAACTGATCCGCGCCGACCAGATCAACGAGGCCTACGAGCGGGTCGTGAACAGTGACGTCCGCTACCGCTTCGTGATCGACACGGCCACGATCTGAGTCCCGGCCGGGTCACCGGTTCCGTCCGCGACCCAGCAGCCACAGCGGATACGGTCCGCCAAGGGCGAGCCGGATCCGGTCCACCCGGACGCCCAGCCCGGCCGCGGTCTCGTCGCCGAGCCCAGCGGCCGGGCGGCCCACCCCGCCCACAGCGGTCCGGGCAGACACAGCCCGAGGACGGCGGCCAAGGGCCCGGCCCGCGGCCACCCCCGCCCGCGCGAGGCGATCCCTCGCCCCCCACGCACGCACGACTCGCACTCCCGATCAATAAGTAGGTCTCACCTCTACTTGATCGCGGTGCCGCCCGCCCCCCCGAGCCAGCGGGAACCGTTCTCCCGGCCCGTGGACCCGCACGAGCACACCGCCGTCCCCGTCCGGCCGTACGACATGCGCACGCCCCAGCCCCGTCACCCGGACCTCTCCGTCCGCCACCTCCAGCAGGGTGTTCTCGTCCACGGCGACCCCGTACGGCGCCGCACCCCGCCCGACCACCGCGACCAGCCGCGCGAGCGTTCCCCACTGGGCGGCATGCACGTCCACCGCGAACGGCACCAGCCCCAGCCCCGCACGCACCTCGACCTCCGCCAGGTCCTCCCCGGTCTCCTCCGGGCACACCGGTACCCCCTCCACCAGCCATCCGCCGACCACGGCCCGCCGCGCGGCCACGGCGGCACCCGCCGAAAAGCCCGCGTACGGCATCCCGCGCCCGGCGAGCAGCGCCGGCAACCGCGACAGACCGCCCTCAAGCGCCTCCTGGTAGGCGGGGGTCAGGCCGCCGCACACCAGCAGCCCGTCGACCCCGTCCAGCGCGTGTTCCGGCTCGAACCGGCCGCCGAGCGGCACGAGCAGCGGCACGGGCGTGCACGGCCCCGCCTTCCGCAGCGCTTCGGCGTACCGCTCGAACCGCGCCGCCCCGTCCCCCTCGTCGACGATCAGACACCCGGTGCGCCGCCGGCCGCCGACCGCCCGCACGAACGGCTCGTACACCTCGGCCGTGTCCCAGCCCCCGCCGATCAGAAACGTGCTCATCCCCGCCGCCTCCCCTGGTCTCCTCACGAGCGGCGAATGTACGGCGCAGGGGCCGCTCCCGTCGCCGCAATTACCGCAAGTGCCCCCGAAGCGTTCCGGAAGCGTTCCGGAATCGGGCGACGGCTGTCGGCGGAAGCGGCGGCGGACCTTTGCTGGAGGGGTGAAGAGGTCAGCCGGCGGCGGTCGGCGGGAGCGCCGGCCCCTGCTCGTCCGCACCGCGCAGGAACTCCTCGACCGCCGACAGGTCGGTCCGCTCCAGCTCGTCGGCGCGGATGACGATGCGCAACTCGGGGGACACGGCCGCGTCCTGGCGCAGGCTCCGGACGAAGGTCCCGACGATCAGCAACAGCAGCTGTGTGCGGTCGAGTTCCACGATGCGGGACAGGCCCGCGCCGATCAGCGGGATCGCCACCGGTTTGAACAGGCCGTGCCGGGCGACCGCCGGCCACAGGTGTTCCAGGCTCAGCCGCAGGTCCGCCGGGGCGGACCGGGCACGCAGATCGTTGCCCAGCCGGGAGTAGGCGAGGGCGAAGACCTTGCGCCTGCCGGCCGGGACCGCGACCGCCGTGCCGATCGGAAAGCGGGTGCGCCGGCCGCGCCGCTTCGCCTGGACGCTCTCCGTGGCCAGCGGGGTGAACTCCTTCAAACCCCGGCGCAGTCGGTCGTCGAGCAGCCGGTACCGGCCCTCGAAGAGCCGGTCGACCAACTGGCCCTGCACACTCTCCCGGCTGATCACCACGTCGTCGGGGAAGGTGTCGAAGGTGTCGCAGAAGCCGACGACCAGGTTGGCGTCCTCCTGCTCGAACAGGTCGCCGCGCAGCACGACGACGTCCACCCGCAGCCCGCGCAGGGTGTGGCGCAGCAGTTCGTCGCCGTGCCGCTCGCGCAGCCGGGCGTTCAGCCGGGCGAGGACCGCGGCGGCCTCCGGGTCGTCCGGTCGTTCCCGGGCCGTCTGCTCGGCCACCGGCAGGGCGAGGTCGTAGCGGCCCAGTGCGGTGTGTCCGGCGACCAGTTCCCGCAGCGCGGTCTCCCTGAGGTGGGTCAGCCGTCGCACCGGCGCGGTCGCGAACTCCTCGCCCTCCACCTCGGCCAGCGGCCGGCCGCGCCAGAGCCGCAGGGCGTCCGCGAGGAGCCGGACGGCCGAGGCCGGCGCCGCGTGCAGGGCGTCGCCCACCAGGCGCGTGAACTGCGTACTGTCCAACTCGTCCACCGAGAGGTCCAGGTGGTAGGTGCCCTCGGCGCCGTGTGCGGTCGGCAGCTGTCCGGTCCGTACGATCCGGTTGCCCGTACCCGGTCCCGCGCGGTCGAACGCGCGCCGCAGTTCCAGGATCCGTTTCTGCACCTCGTTGCGGTTGCGCAGGCGCTGGTGCGGCAGTTCCACGGTCTGCTGCCAGACGTCCCGGTACAGCCGGCGGGCGGTCACGGCCTCGCCGTCGGCGGCGACCAGGCGCAGCAGCAGACGCGCGGTCAGCGGGGTCAGTCGGACCGGAACCCCGTCCACGTCCAGCCGGACGGGGCCCAGTACGCGCACGTGTACGGACGGTGTGCGGCTCTGCACGCGCCTCGCCCCCTCAGCCGCATGACGGCCCGTCAACAGGGCTTTCAGCCTACCAAGATGACTCGGAGTGACGCATGCGATCGACCGTCCCGGACCCGTCGTCGTCCCGCCCCGCGCGATCGCCGCTGCGCCCCGCGCGATCCCGGCTGCCGCGCTCCTGGCGCGGGTGGCGGGTGTTCCTGGGCAACGTGCTGGCGGCCTTCGGCGGGGTGTCGGCCGTCGTGCAGTTCGCCGGCCAGCTGTTCCCGCGCGTCGTGTCCCGGCCCGGTCCGGTGCTGGCCGGCTCCGTGGCCCTGTGCCTGCTGTGGGGACTGGCCCGGGCGCGCCCGCAGGCCGGCGTACGGCAGGAGTTCACCCGTCCGCACATGACCGTGGTGGTCGAGGAGGGCGACCTCTTCGAGCAGCCCGGCCATCTGGTGGTGGGGTTCTCCGACACCTTCGACACCCTGGTGGACGACGGTGTCGTCATCAATGACGACAGCGCCCAGGGACAGCTGCTCGCCCGCCGTTACGCGGGGGACGTTCAGCGGCTGGACGCGGAGCTGGCCGCAGCGCTGGACGGGGTGGCTCCGGTGGCGCGGGAGAGCGTGCGGGACAAGCCGCGCGGCAAGCGCACCCGGTACCCGGTCGGGACCGTCGCCGTCCTCGGCGGTCGCCCGCAGCTGGTCTTCGCCGTCGCCTACAGCCGGATGGGCAACGACTGCGTCGCCTCCTGCGGGGTGCAGGAGCTGTGGCTCGGCCTGGACCGGCTGTGGGACGCCGTCCACCAGCACGGCCAGCTGGAACGCGTCACCATGCCGCTGACCGGTGCGGGGCTCGCCCGGCTGCACGACCTCGACGAGGACAGCCTGCTGCGGCTGATACTGCTGTCGTTCGTGGTCCACTCGTGGGAGCGGCCGGTCTGCCGCGAACTGCACGTGGTGATCCGCCCCGGCGAACTGAGGCGGATCGACCTGCCGGAGACCGGCGCGTTCCTGGCCGGCCTGGCGGCGGGCGCCCGGCGCCATGTCTGACACCGGGCGCCCGCGGGGGCGGTACGGGCCCTCCCCCGGAGCGCGGCCGAACGGCCGCTGGGCCCGTACCGTGGCTCAGCGGGCCGGCGGCAGCTGCCGCCCCGTCCGTCCGTACGCCGACAGATGGCTGTACGGCCAGGTCTGGCGCCATTCGGAGCCGGTGTCGTCGACCGTGCAGCCGGCGATCCGCAACCGCTGCACGATCTTGCTCAGGGCGGCCTCCGAGCCGTCGAACCGGATGACGTTCCGGCCGGCGATGTCGGCGATCGTGCGCAGCTCACCGACCTCCACCATCAGCGTCCGCTCCGGGTAGGCCATCAGGACCATGCCCAGTTCGATCAGCACGTTCGGCCGGGGCTGCCCGGTCGGCTCGGTCTCGTACGGCGGTTCGTTCGCACCCCGCAGCTCCGGGTGCAGCTGGACGACGTCGTCCGGGGTGAGCAGCACGAGGGCCGCCTGTGCCTGCTCGGGGGCCTTCGCGACGACCTCACCGAGGAAGGGTGCCGTCTTGCCGGTGGCCCTGACCAGGTCCTCCCATTCCAGCGGACGCAGATCGAGCTTGCGCAGCAGGCCGAACATCTTGGTCCGGACCTCCTCGTCCCGTCCGTGGACGACGAAGACGTTGCGGCTGCGGTCCCCGGAGGGGCCGGGACGGTCCTGGGCGGGCCCGAGGCGGTCGTCGTCCCTGCGGGCCTGCTGTGTGCCGCCGTAGAAGTTCTGCGTGCCCGAGTTGGTGCTGTTGCCGTTGCCGGTGACGAAGCTGTTGCCGCTGCCGAAGGTGTTTCCGCTTCCGTAGTGGCTGCTGTTGCCGGAGCCCGAGCCGGTGCCCGGGCCCGTGGAGCTGTCCGTCATACCGATCCCGTCCCCCGGCCGCCGTCGGAGGCGCCGTAGTGATTCTGCGTGCCCGAGTTGGTGGTGTTGTTGTCGCCGTTCACGAAGTTGTTGTTGCTCCCGTAGTCGTTGAGGATGTTCGTCTGGCGGGCCTCGTGCTCCGCCAGGTCCACGTTGTGCTCCTGCAGGAACTCCCGGATGAACTGCAGGAGTTGACGCTCGACGATCTGGGTGTACTTGATCGTGTCCGTCTCCTGGAAGAAGACGTGGAAGCCGTCGCTGGTCGCCATCTCCCGGATGCTGGTGAGCGCCCCGCGGTTCACCAGGGTGTCCGCGTAGCGGCCGAGTCCGAACTCACTGGTGTCGGCCGGCTGCGGCAGCAGGACGGTGTTCCTGGCCCACGGCAGCAGGCCGGACAGCGCCGAGCGGGCGCGGGAGAGGACGGGCCGCAGCGCCGCCTCGGGCGTGGCCCGCAGGGTGTGCCAGCCGACCTTGAGCAGGGTCCCGGCGTCCAGCGCCGCGGGGAGCCGGTCCACGAGGTGGAAACTGGCCTGGATCGGCCCCAGCACATACGAGTAGAACTCGGTGTGCAGGGTGTTCCCCTTGAGGTCGAAGCCCACGAACGCCGTGGTGACCAGCTCCTGGTTCCACGAGCCCACCCGGACGCACAGGTACGCGCGCCCCGAGCCGTAGGTGTCCTGCCAGTGCCCGTCGGTCTGCTCCGGGATCGCCGCCCACGCGCCGGGGAGGGTGGTCACGGCCGTGGTGAACGTGCTCCGCTCCACGGCGAGCCCCTCGATCCGCGCCAACCGGCTCGCGTGGTCGCGCAGTCCGGACGTCATACGGGCGGAGACATAGGCGGAGAGGTCCTCGACGGTGAAGGGGATGATGTCCTTCCGCTTCGGCTCCTCGCCCGTCGCGTGGCCGTTCACGCCGGGCGCCTTGGGCAGGCCCGCTTCGCGCCGGCCGTCGAACACGGTGACGGGTGCGCCGATCAGCAGCTCGGCCGTGGACCAGCGCCGCACCTGCTGGCCCGCGCCGACGAACGGCTTGTAGCCGCCGTAGCAGATCAGACTGCCGTCCGAGGTCTGCTCCCGGTTGATCTTGGCGACGAGTTCACCCGTCAGCTGCGGATGTCTGGGATAGGAGCCGTCGAACCCGCTCGTCCGGCGCGCCCCACCGGTGCGGATCCCCAGCCGGGAGGTCAGCAGCTGGAGGGTGACGACGCGCCGCAGAAACGCGGTGACCCACAGCAGCCACGCCGTCGCCAGCAGCCCGGTGAACCCGTTCAGGACACCGGCGGCCATGAGGACGTACGTGACGAACAGGCCCGCGAGGAGGACGGCCAGCCGGGCCCGGTGCAGCCGGCGCGCCGCCAGGGCGTGCGCGAGCACGGGAACCGCGTCGTACCCGTACGAGGGCGCCACCACCCGGAACCGGTGGGTCAGCAGCTCGCGGATGACGGTGGCGCGGTACACCGGATCCAGATACGTGCCCGCGCACAGCAGCCGGGTGGCATCGCTGGTGGCGTCCGCGGACGGGCGGGACGGGACCGGCCCGCCGGACCCCGGCGGCGGGGCGGGAACGGAAAGGAATGCACTCGCCATGGCTGTGTTCTCCGCTCTCTTCAGCCGGCCGAGGTCATCGAGGCGTGGGTGATGACCCCGTCGACCACGGTGTACCGACCCGTGTACGACTTCTGTGTGCCGTCGGTCTGCTGGGCGTTCAGGTCCACCGAGACCGTGTCGCCGTCGACGGACTCGACGGTGACGTCGTCGTGCTGGGTGGTGTCGAAGCCCGCGACGAAGGAGTCGTAGTCCCTGTCGAGGTTCTTGCCGCCCAGCGCCCAGGCGGTCTTGAAGTCGCGGCGGTTGATGGCGTCGAAGAAGTCGTTGACGGTCTTGCCGGGACCGGTGCTGCTGTCCGGGCTGTCAGTGCCGTCCGTTCCGACGGTGCCGTCCGTGCCGTTGCCCTCTGTGCTCTGCGTGCTCTCGCTGTCCAGCGGGGTCGGGGACAGGTCCGTGCCGTCGTTGCCGCCGAGGGGCGTCGACGGGTCCGTTCCGTACGCCGTGGGGGTGTCCGGTGCCGGCGGGTCCGTCGGCGGCGGTGCGTAGTTGTAGCCGCCCTGGCCGTCCACCGGGGTGGCCCCGGATGCGTTTCCGCCACCCGGGGCCACCAGCGGCAGGACCGCCATCAGCAGGATCATCAGAAGGGGGACACCGGCGATGACGAGCGCGTACGTCCGTTCCTGACCCGCGGTGGGTATCAGACTCGGCGGCTCGTAGGTGTGGTTCATGGGCCCTCGCAACTCCCGGCGGACAGCCGGGATCTGGCTCGTTCCAACGGCGTGGCGAGAGTCACCTTGCCCGACATCCGGCGGGTGGGAGCCGGTTTCGCGCTTCCGATACGCTTCCGATCCGGGCCCGGCGAGCGGGCTGCCCCAGCCGGCCCCGGCCACCTGTCTGCCCCATGATCAGCCTTCTGTCGGTCCCCACCCGGACGCCGTCCCTCCGGAACGCCCGCGCGGCACAACGAGGATGCGACGGGCAGCACCTGGCCGCTACAACCGCCTGTATGACGGTCTTCTTCTGCGCGAGGTGCGGGGTCCCACTCACTTCGGACTTGGTGGGGCTGCCCTCCGTGCCGGAGGTCTCGGATCGTGGCGCCGACCGGGACAGGGAGACACGCCTGGCTCCCTCCCCTGTGCCGCGAGGGCACTATGCGATCGACCCCGAGCCGTGGGGCGCGCCGTTCGTCCCTCCGACCGGCGAACCTCGGCAGCACCATGCGCGTCAGCTGCTCATGCCGCCCGAACTGACCGACTGGACCCCGGCCGGACCGAGGAACACCGTCATCGTGCATCCCGACGATGTGCCGGGCCTGCGGCTGCTGGACCGGGCCGGCCCGCACCGGGGCTGCTGCGGCCCGCTCGGCACCGGCGGCCGCAACATGACCTGTGGATGCGGCGCCCTCGTCGCCACCCTCGCCGCCGACTGCATGGGCCCGCACGAGCTGCACCTCGATCCGGTGCGGGTGTACCCGTTCGACGCGAAGGGACCGGAGGGATGAGGGGGCGTTCCTCGGCGGCGCCGGGCACGCGAGGCGGCGGTCGGGGGGCTGTTCAGCCGGGGAGAGTGGCCGGGCTGCCGCCGTTGGCCTCGTAACCGGCCACCGCCAGGGCGCGGTAGACGGCGAACTCGGCGGCCGGGTCGGCGGACAGCGTCCAGGGCAGCGCGCCGATGTGCCCGTCGACGTGTATCAGCTGGTGCATGGCCTCCTGCCAGCGCTCGGCGCGGACCAGGAAGAAGACCAGCAGATGGCGGACGTGCGCGAGCATCGGGTCGTCGGGGCGGGCCGAGTGCACCGCGTGCAGGGCGCCGTGCATCGCCCTGGTGACGACCTCGCTCTGGTAGAAGCCCGCCACGAGGTTCACCTCGGGGAGGTGCTCGAAGACCGCGAACAGGGGCAGAGCGGCGAGCAGCGAACCCTGCGGGGCGCGGGCCGCGGCCGCCTCGGCGAAGGAGTACGCCTGCTCGCGCGAGCCGTGCCACTTCTCGCACCAGTAGTGCAACGCGGCCAGATGCGCGCCCATGTGATGCGGGGCGCGGTCGAGGATCTTCAGCCACAGCTGGTCGAACTCGGCCTGCGGGTAGGCGAGTCCGCGGGCGATGGACAGCTCGATGATGTACGGCACCGGGTCGCCGGGGGCGAGCAGGGCCGCCTGCCCGCACGCGTCCCGGGCCTCCTCCATGATGATCCGGAAGTCGTCCGTGCCCGGCGTCGACGTCCGCCAGGCCTGCTGCACCAGGAACTCCGCGTAGACGGCGGCGCCGCCCGCGTCCTTGGGCTGCTCGACCCGCCACACCCGCAGCCACTGGCCGCCCGGCGTCTCGTGCACCCCGCCGGGGCGCTGCTGCAGCTCCAGCGCGGCGGCGCCCGCGAAGGCCTGCACCCGCTGCCAGCGCTGCTCCTCCTCGGACCCGGTGCCGGCCAGCAACTGGGAGGCCGCACGATAGTCCTGCGTGCGCTGCACCAACTCCAGGACGTCCAGCAGGTCCTGGTCCGGCCCGGGCATGCGCACGTCCAGCTCCTCCTGGCGCACGAAGCCGTAGGCCGCCGGGTCGGCGGCGTCCGGGTGCCCCGGGGGCACCTGCTCGATCACCCCGCGCCTGCGCCGCATGAACGGGAGCAGCACGAAGCTCAGCATGAGCAGCGCCATCAGCAGCCAGAGAATCGACATGCCTCAAGCGAACCAGACGCCGCCGACAATTGGCCAACCCCACCCCCGAGCTGTGGAAAACTCCGGTCCCGTCCATGACAGGACCCTCCGGACGGGCCTGTGACGGGTCACTCCGGTCCGTCTGTTGTCGGGTCGACGCGGGGAAATCCCTCGGTTCGGCGGTGCGTGCGCTCCGCGGGCGTCAGCATCCGGCCGAGCGCACTACGCTCGGTGGACATGAGCGACAGGCATATCAGTGAGCACTTCGAGACCCTCGCGATCCACGCGGGCAACACCGCGGATCCCCTCACCGGCGCGGTGGTCCCGCCCATCTACCAGGTCTCGACCTACAAGCAGGACGGTGTCGGCGGGCTGCGGGGCGGCTACGAGTACAGCCGCAGCGCCAACCCCACCCGTACCGCCCTTGAGGAGAACCTCGCCGCGCTGGAGGGCGGCCGTCGCGGCCTCGCCTTCGCGTCGGGCCTGGCGGCCGAGGACACCCTGCTGCGCACGCTGCTCACCCCCGGTGACCACGTGGTGATCCCGAACGACGCCTACGGCGGCACGTTCCGGCTCTTCGCCAAGGTCGCCACGCGCTGGGGTGTGGAGTGGTCCGTCGCCGACACCAGCGACCCGGCCGCCGTGCGGGCCGCGATCACCCCGAAGACCAAGGCCGTCTGGGTGGAGACCCCCTCCAACCCGCTGCTCGGCATCACCGACATCGCCGCCCTCGCTCAGGTCGCGCACGACGCCGGTGCGAAGCTCGTCGTCGACAACACCTTTGCCACGCCCTACCTCCAGCAGCCGCTGTCGCTCGGCGCCGACGTCGTCGTCCACTCCCTCACCAAGTACATGGGCGGTCACTCGGACGTGGTCGGTGGCGCGCTGATCGTCTCCGACCAGGGCCTCGGCGAGGAGCTGGCCTACCACCAGAACGCGATGGGCGCCGTCGCCGGCCCCTTCGACTCCTGGCTGGTGCTGCGCGGCACCAAGACCCTCGCGGTGCGGATGGACCGGCACAGCGAGAACGCCACGAAGATCGCCGACATGCTGACCCGGCACGCGCGCGTGACCAGCGTGCTCTACCCGGGCCTGCCCGAGCACCCCGGCCACGAGGTCGCCGCGAAGCAGATGCGGGCGTTCGGCGGCATGGTGTCCTTCCGTGTCGAGGGCGGCGAGGAGGCCGCGGTCGAGGTGTGCAACCGGGCCAAGGTGTTCACCCTCGGCGAGTCGCTCGGCGGCGTCGAGTCCCTGATCGAGCACCCCGGCCGGATGACGCACGCCTCCGCGGCGGGTTCCGCACTGGAGGTCCCCGCCGACCTGGTGCGTCTGTCCGTGGGCATCGAAAACGTCGACGACCTGGTGGCCGATCTGCAGCAGGCCCTGGGCTAGGGGGTTTCGTCTGGATCAGCCCGGGTCCGCGACGCCCGGCACGGCACCTCGCCGCGTTGCCGGACCACCCGAGTACGCCCAGTACGCCCAGTACGCGAGTGCCCGTGGTCGTACGGCCACGGGCCCAGGGTCTGCGGCGAGTGCTGCCGTCGTACGGTCGGCTCACCAGCCCGTGATCGGCGGAGTCGTCTGCGAGGGCGGCTCCGTCCACGGGTGCACACGGGCCGCCCACACGCTGAACGCGACGACCGCGGCACACGCCAGCAGCCACAGCACCCGGCGGACGATCAGCCTGCGCCGTAGCAGGCGCTCGCCACGGTGTACCGCGTCCGCGCACAGATCCGGCGGCACCGGCACCGGAACCTGCTCCATGATCCGCCGCGCGGCGGCCTCCCGCTCGGCCCGGTTCACCACACCCTCCCCTCGCGCGGCACCGAGGTCACCGGGCCGTGCCGGCCGCCCGCGCGCGGAGGGACGGTCGTGCCTGCCGAGGTGTTCCGCCGCCACCGGTTGCCTCCGGCGCTGTCGCGTCCCCGAGCGCGGACCCGGCCGCTGCCCACCACCCCCGCGCTCGCCCCGCTCCCTTTCCCGCAGCTCCTCATGACGGCACCACCTTTCGGTCCGTACGAGGGCCCGGAGGGCGGGACGGATGGAGCAGGGTGGCGGTCGCGCGGTCGCAGATGGTGTGGATGCGTTCCTTGGGGAGCCCCAGGAGGGCCGCTGCCTGTTCCTCGGCGACGCCTTCGTAGAGGCGCAGTACGAGGATCAGCCGCTCCTGCGGGGTGAGTGCGGCGAGCGGGCCGCGCGGATCGGGGCGGGCGCGGCCGAGGGTGCCGTACCGGTGCCAGGTCGCGCGCGCGAACCGGGTGGCGAGGTACTGGCGGGCGCAGTCGTACGGGTCCTCACCGTGCAGCCGGTCCCAGCGCGCGTAGGTGTGGGCGAGCGTCAGCGCCAGAAGGCGCCGTGCGCGCGGGTTGGCGTGCGGCGCCTCCGCCGTGAGCAGGGTGGCGGCATGCAGCAGACGCCCGGCCGCGCCCGCGACGAACGCCTCGAACTCCCGGGCCCGGCGGACCCCTCGGGACACCTGCCGATCACGCACCGCGCCTCCCCCCAGAGGGGCCCCGATGCCCGGTACGGGACAGGTGAACCGCGTACGACACAGGACCCGGTCTCATATGAGGCCAGCGGCGGCCCGGGGTCAAGACTCCGGCACCCACCGGTGCCGGTGGGGGCCCACAGCCGTCAGGACGCCGGCGACTGTTCCACCGGCGCGGCTCCCTGGACCGTCATCCGCGTGGAGAGCGCGGTGTTGAAGCGGGTCAGGAGCGTGCAGAACTGCTCGCGTTCCTCCGGTGCCCAGTCGTGTGTCAGCTCTGCCATCAGCTGCCGTCTGGAGGAGCGCACCTCCTCGAGCCGGGCGACCCCGCGCGGGGACAGCTGGAGCACCACCGCACGCCCGTCCTCCGGGTGCGAGGTGCGCTTGACGAGCCCGGTGTCGACCAGCGGAGCCACCTGCCGGGTGACGGTGGAGGAGTCGATGCCCATGCTCGCGGCGAGCGCCTTGACGCCCATCGGGCCTTCCTTGTCGAGGCGGCTGAGCAGCAGATACGCCGCCCGGTCCATGGAGTTGCGCACCTGCCCGACACCGCCGAGCCGCGTCTGTTCGGCACGGCGGGCGAACACCGCCACCTGGTGCTGGAGGGTGTCGAGGAGACCGGTGTCACCGACGGTCGTCATGTCCATCGACATTTCAGGTGTTGTGGGCATGGCCGGAGGCTCGCTTCATGAAGGGCTGCTGGGTTGGGGGACAGGGTACGCGGCCCGGCGCCGGGCCGTACCGGCCCTGTGCAAACCGGTCTCGGAGCTTGGTCACCCGAGTCGTGTACGAGCGCGAACTGCGATGCTGGAGTCATGAGCTACCGCACGGCTGACACCTTGCGTTCCGTCACCCTCGACGATGTGCGCGGCGCCCAGAAGATGCTCTCGGGTGTAGCACGCGCGACCGCGTTGGAGGGCAGCCGGCACCTGTCCCAGCTGGTCGGGTCGCCGGTGCACCTGAAGTGCGAGAACCTCCAGCGCACCGGCTCGTTCAAGCTGCGCGGGGCCTATGTGCGGATCGCCGGGCTGCTGCCGGAGGAGCGGGCGGCCGGTGTGGTGGCCGCGAGCGCCGGGAACCACGCGCAGGGTGTGGCGCTGGCCTCCGCTCTGCTCGGTGTGCACTCCACGGTGTTCATGCCGAGGGGCGCCCCGCTGCCGAAGGTCAGCGCGACCCGGGACTACGGCGCCGAGGTGCGTCTGCACGGCCAGGTGGTCGACGAGACGCTGGCCGCCGCCGAGGAGTACGCGGCCGAGACGGGCGCGGTGTTCATCCACCCCTTCGACCACCCGGACATCATCGCGGGGCAGGGCACGGTCGGCCTGGAGATCCTGGAGCAGTGCCCGGAGGTGCGCACCATCGTCGTCGGGGTCGGCGGCGGCGGACTCGCGGCCGGGATCGCGGTCGCGGTGAAGGCGATACGGCCGGACGTCAGGATCGTCGGTGTGCAGGCGGAGGGCGCGGCGGCCTATCCGCCCTCGCTGGCCGCCGGGCACCCGGTGTCGGTGCGGAACCCGGCGACGATGGCCGACGGCATCAAGGTGGGGCGGCCGGGCCTGGTGCCCTTCGGGATCATCGCGGACCTGGTCGACGAGGTGCGCACGGTCAGCGAGGACCAGTTGTCGGCCGCGCTGCTGCTGTGCCTGGAGCGGGCCAAGCTGGTCGTGGAGCCGGCCGGGGCGAGCCCGGTCGCGGCGCTGCTGGCCGCACCGGACGCCTTCGAGGGCCCGGTCGTCGCGGTGCTCTCCGGCGGCAACGTGGACCCGGTGCTGATGCAGCGCGTGCTGCGCCACGGCATGGCCGCGCAGGGCCGCTACCTGGCCGTCCGGCTCCGGCTGACCGACCGGCCGGGCGCCCTCGCCACGCTCCTCGGAGTGCTGTCGGCGGTCGACGCCAACGTCCTCGACGTGAGTCACGTGCGCACCGACCCCCGGCTCGGGCTCACCGAGGCGGACGTCGAGCTGCACCTGGAGACGAAGGGGCCGGCGCACTGCGCCGAGGTCGGCCGAGCCCTGCGGGACGCCGGTTACACGGTCATCGGCTGACGCCAAGCACCACGCGCCACCCGTCCGGGTGAAGAGCGTTGTACAACGCGATACATCGCGTTATGGTGTGGCTGTGGTCGCGGACCGCCCTGCCGCACTGGGAAAAGGGCAGGCGCAACCGGCCGATGAAACCTAGCCTTTGCGAACATTCCCGCTGCGACCCGATGCGAACAGCTTTGACCCGCTGCGAAGAATCCCGCCCGAAATCCCCGACGACGTGGAGACAGACATGCCAGGCGCCATCCATGCCGAAGGCCTGGTCAAGACCTTCGGCGACGTAAAGGCTCTCGACGGCGTAGACCTGGACGTGCCCGAGGGCACCGTCCTCGGCCTCCTCGGACCGAACGGCGCCGGCAAGACGACGACCGTCCGTTGCCTGACGACCCTGCTGCGCCCCGACAGCGGCAAGGCGGTCGTCGCGGGCGTGGACGTGCTGAAGCACCCTGACGCCGTGCGCCGCTCCATAGGCCTGTCCGGCCAGTTCGCGGCGGTGGACGAATACCTGACCGGCCGTGAGAACCTGCAGATGGTCGGGCAGCTGTACCAGATGAGGGCCAAGGCGGCCAAGCAGCGCGCATCCGAGCTCCTGGAGCAGTTCAACCTCGCGGACGCCGCCGACCGCCCCGCCAAGACCTACTCCGGAGGCATGCGCCGTCGGCTCGACCTCGCCGCGGCCCTCGTGGTCTCGCCGCCGGTGATGTTCATGGACGAGCCGACCACCGGCCTCGACCCGCGCAACCGCCAGCAGCTGTGGGAGGTCATCAAACAGCTCGTCTCCGGCGGTACGACCCTGCTGCTCACCACGCAGTATCTGGAGGAGGCCGACCACCTCGCCCACGACATCGCGGTGGTCGACCAGGGCCGCGTCATCGCCCAGGGCACCTCCGACCAGCTCAAGGCCCAAACGGGCGGCGAGCGCGTCGAGGTCGTGGTGCACGAGCGCGACCACATCGCCGGCGCCGCCGCTCTCCTGGACAGGTACAGCCTGCGCGGCGTCGGCAAGGGCGACGTCACGGTCGAGGAACACACCCGCAAGCTCACGGTCCCCGTCACCGGCGGCGCGAAGCTGCTCGCCGAGATCATCCGCGAGCTGGACACCCGCGGGATCGAGATAGACGACATCGGGCTGCGCCGCCCCACCCTCGACGACGTCTTCCTGTCGCTGACAGGACACGTGGCCGAGACAGCCGACCAGGACGAGGCGAACGGCAAGGAGGCCGTGAAATGAGTGCCGTCAGGGAAACCGTGCGCATCGCGGCGCCGGGCAATCCGCTCACCCGGTCCGTCCGGGACTCGCTGATCGTCGGCAAGCGCAACCTGATCCGGATGTCCCGCATCCCGGAGATGGTCATCTTCGGGCTGATCCAGCCGATCATGTTCGTGGTGCTGTTCACCTACGTCTTCGGCGGCTCGATGAAGATCGACGGCAGCACCAGCGCCGAGGGGTACAAGAACTTCCTCATGGCCGGCATCTTCGCGCAGACCGTCACCTTCGCCACCGCCAGCTCCGGCGCGGGCATCGCCGACGACATGCACAAGGGCCTCATCGACCGCTTCCGCTCGCTGCCCATGGCGCGCGGCGCGGTACTCACCGGCCGCACGCTGGCCGACCTGGTCCAGACGGCGTTGACCCTGCTCGTCCTGGCCGTGGTCGCACTGCTGGTCGGCTGGCGGGTCGGAACGTTCCACGACACCAACGCCGGCAAGGTCCTCGCGGCCTTCGGCCTGCTGCTTCTGCTCGGCTACGCCTTCACCTGGATCGGCGCGCTGATCGGCCTGAGCGTGCGCACCCCGGAGGCGGCCACGTCCGGCGGCCTGATCTGGCTCTTCCCGGTGACCTTCCTGTCCAACGCGTTCGTCGACATCAGCAACATGACCCCGTGGCTGCGGCACATCGCGGAGTGGAACCCGTTCAGCGCCACCGTGCAGGCGGCCCGGGTCCTGATGGGCAGCCCCGGCCAGTCGACCTCAGGGGCCTGGCCCATGCAGCACTCGGTCCTGGCCTCGCTGCTCTACTCCGTCCTGATCACCGCGATATTCCGTACCCTCGCGGTCCGCAAGTACCGCTCGGCCACCGCCTGACGGCGGCGGGCAAGGCGAAGCCCCCGGCGTCCGGCGGAATCCGGCGGACACCGGGGGCTCGAGGTCCTGTCGGGAGGCGGATCAGCCCGAGTACGGCTCGGCCTTCAGGATCTTCACCGAGGCCTTCTTGCCGTTCGGCAGCTCGTACTCCGCGTCCTCGCCGACCTTGTGGCCGATGACGCCGGTGCCGAGCGGGGACTGCGGCGAGTACGTCTCGATGTCGGCGCTCGCGTACTCGCGGGAGGCGAGCAGGAACGTCAGCGTGTCGTCCTCGTCACCGTCGAAGGCGATCGTGACGACCATACCGGGCGCGACGGCACCGTCGGCGGAGACCGGAGCCTCGCCCACCTTGGCGTTCTCGAGAAGCTGGGTCAGCTGCCGCACGCGCAGCTCCTGCTTGCCCTGCTCCTCCTTGGCCGCGTGGTACCCGCCGTTCTCGCGCAGGTCGCCCTCCTCGCGCGCGGCCGCGATCTTGGCGGCGATCTCCGTGCGCGCAGGACCAGTAAGGTACTCAAGCTCGACCTTGAGCTTGTTGTACGCCTCCTGGGTCAGCCAGGTGACGTTCTCGCTGGTCTGGGTCACAGGGTGCTCCTCGTCGGTACTGGGAATACAAAGCATCGCCCTACCCAGAAGCATGTTCCCTCTTGGATGGGCGAAACCACGAGCCTAACAATTCAGGGGCGGAAGGGGGAGGACATAAGCCATCAGAATTGCATCAACGCAGGTCAGCGCGCACGTATTCCGGTGACGACGGGGGTGTCCGGCGGCCCTCAGCCGGTGTGACAGCCGAGCAGCTCGGCCGTCGTGCCCTTCGCCGTCGTACGCAGTGTGACGACCCGGTCGATACGCGTGGCCGAACCGGTGAAGCGGAAGTCGGCCCGGCCCACCTCGGCGCCGTCCGCCGACTGGGAGCGCAGGGTGCAGTAGCCCGAGGTACCGGAGTCCTTGTGGACCTCCAGATGCACCTTGACCGCGTTGTCCGTGGCGTCGAAGGCGATCACCTGGGCGCTGATCCCGGCCTGGACGACGTAGTGGTAGGCGAAGTAACCGACCAGTGCGAGCAGCACCGCGCCGAGCGCCGCACCGGCGACCTTGAGCTTGTGGTCGGCACGCTCGTCCGAGGAACGGCCGTAGCGGCCCTCGGGCAGCCGTGCGCTCGCCGTACTCATGATCGTCCTCTCGGCAGGAACCGAACCCGGAATTATTCGCCCCCCGATTCGGTCACTATAGAAGCCTGCGATCGCGCCGAAGACACGGGGCGCCGAGTTACCGAGGATTGAGTCTTGACTGACCAGTTGCGACTGATGGCCGTTCACGCGCACCCCGACGACGAGTCGAGCAAGGGCGCGGCCACCATGGCGAAGTACGTGTCCGAGGGGGTGGACGTGCTGGTGGTGACCTGCACCGGCGGAGAGCGCGGGTCCATCCTCAATCCCAAACTGCAGGGCGACGCGTACATCGAGGAGCACATCCACGAGGTACGCAAGAAGGAGATGGACGAGGCCCGGGAGATCCTCGGGGTGGCGCAGGAGTGGCTCGGCTTCGTCGACTCGGGCCTGCCCGAGGGCGACCCGCTGCCGCCGCTGCCCGAGGGCTGCTTCGCCCTGGAGGACGTCGACAAGGCGGCCGGCGAGCTGGTGCGCAAGATCCGCTCCTTCCGTCCGCAGGTGATCACCACCTACGACGAGAACGGCGGGTACCCGCACCCCGACCACATCATGACCCACAAGATCTCCATGGTGGCGTTCGAGGGCGCGGCGGACACCGAGAAGTACCCGGAGGCCGAGTTCGGCCCCGCCTACCAGCCGCTGAAGCTGTACTACAACCAGGGCTTCAACCGCCCCCGCACCGAGGCCCTGCACAACGCCCTGCTCGAGCGCGGCATGGAGTCGCCGTACGGGGAGTGGCTCAAGCGCTGGCAGGAGTTCGAGCGCACCGAGCGCACCCTGACCACGCACATTCCGTGCGCGGACTTCTTCGAGATCCGCGACAAGGCGCTGATCGCGCACGCCACGCAGATCGACCCCGACGGCGGTTGGTTCAAGGTGCCGATGGAGCTGCAGAAGGAGGTCTGGCCGACGGAGGAGTACGAGCTGGCGAAGTCTCTCGTCGACACCTCCCTCCCCGAGGACGACCTCTTCGCGGGCATCCGCGACAATGCCTGACATGAGTGCAAGCGTGAGCCTGGCAGTGACGCACCTCGTCCCCCTCGCCAAGGAGGTCGACCAGAACAAGGTCACCCCCGGTGTCCTCGGCTTCGTCGTCTTCGCGGTGATGGCCCTGGCGGTGTGGGGCCTGATGAAGTCGATGAGCAAGCACATGCGGAAGGTCGACTTCAAGGAAGCCCCGGAGCCCGAGGAGAAGCAGGCCGAGAAGGCCGACTCCACGGCCCGCCGGGGCTGACCCCGAGCGTCAGCGCCACGCCGGTACCGCCACCCCCATCACCTCCCGGGCGTGGCGGTCCGGAGTCATGCGCAGGCGCCAGGCCTGCCAGCCGTCCTCCAGGCTGACGCCGCGTTCCAGCAGCAGGGCGTACGCCGAGACGTAGTCGGCGAGTTTCTCGTCCCGCAGGGCGTGGTCGGCGCGGGCCAGCTGGGCCAGCTCCTCCTGGGCGACCGCCGTGCCCACCTCCACCCCGCCCGGTGCCGCGTAGGGCAGCAGGGTGCAGCGCAGGAAGCGGGCCCAGTCCTCGCCGCGCCGGTCGCCGTAGGAGGCGAACAGGTCCAGTGCCTCGTCGCACAGGGCCAGCGCCGCCTGGGTACGGGCGTTGCCCGCGTCGACCACCACCAGCTCCAGGCAGGTCCATGCCTCGCCGTGCGCGACACCGATGCGCTGGAAGTCGGTGCGGGCGTCGACGAGGAGCTGCCGGGCGAAGCCGGAGTTGCGCAGCGAGCCGGTCTGCGCGGCCCGCTGGTCGCGGGTGACCCGGGCCGAGTGGTGCCGGGCGCAGGCGAGGCCGTAGACGTCCCGCATCCGCGAGAACATCGTCCGGGAGCGCTCCAGGTCACGGACCGCGGGATCCAGCTCGCCGGTCTCCTCCAGCGCCTGGCCCAGGTAGTAGAGCGTCCATGCCTCGCCGCGCGCGTCCTCGTTCTCCCGGTGCCGGGCGGCGGCCTGCCTGAGGCCCTCCACGGCCGGCGAGGCGTCGCCGTCGACCAGACGGGCCCGGGCCAGCTGGGTCAGCGCCCAGGCCTCGCCGCGTGCGTCGTGCGTCCGGCCGTACCGCTCCAGGGCGGCCCGCAGCTCGGTCTCCGCGCGCGGCGCGTCCCCCAGCCGCAGGGCCAGCTGCCCGAGCTGGAAGTGCGCCCAGGCCTCGCCGTGCAGCGAACCGCCCTCGCGGTGCAGGACCAGGGAGCGGGTGAGCAGCTCCAGCGCCTCGGCCAGCCGGGCCCGGTCGCGCTGGACGGCGGCCAGGGCGTGCATCGTCCAGGCCCGGTCCGTCGCCAGCTCCGGTGCCGCCTGCAGGTCCAGTGCCTCCTGCAGCCTGGCGGCGGCCTCGGTGAGGTTGCCCTGGTGGTGCAGCGTGATCCCGAGGGAGCACAGGGCGCGGGCCGCACCGGCGTCGTGGTGCGCCTCCCGGTACAGGTCCACCACCGAGGTCAGCGTGGTGCGCGCCTTGTCCAGCTCGCCCAGCTGCCGGGCCGCGATACCGGTACGCCACTGCACCGACCGCACCAGCAGCCCCTGGTCCACGGCCTGCGTCAGCTCACTGATCTCGCCGAGCCGGTACAGGTCGCCGCGCAGCAGGCAGTAGTCGCACAGCGCGCCCAGAAGGTTCAGCACCGCCGACTGGTCCACGCCCTCCGCGTGCCGCAGGGCCGCGGTGATGAAGCTGGACTCGTCGTCCAGCCAGCGCAGCGCCTCGTCCAGCGAGGTGAAGCCGTGCGGGCCGAACTGGTGCGCGCGCGTCGACATGTTCCCGTCGACCAGACGCAGCACCGAGTCGGCCAGCTCGGCGTAGTTCACGATCAGCCGTTCCTGCGCCGCCGTGCGCTCGGCCGGGTCCTCCTCGTCCAGCAGCCGGGCCTGGGCGAAGGCGCGCACCAGGTCGTGCAGCCGGTAGCGGCTGCCGCGCACATGGTCGATGAGGCCGGCCGCGGCGAGCGCGGCGAGGTGGCGCGTGGCCTCCGACTCGTCCGTGGCGAGCAGGGCGGCGGCCGCCGCGGCGCCCAGCGAGGCCCGGCCCGCGAGCGCGAGCCTGCGCAGCAGCCGGCGCGCCGGCTCGGGCTGGTCGGTGTAGCGCAGCCACAGGGCCCGCTCCACCGGTTCCACCGGGCCGTACGCGCCCAGGTCCGCGGCCAGCTGCCGGGGCGAGCGCGGGCCGAGCGCGGAGCCCGCGACCCTGAGCGCCAGCGGCAGCCCGGCGCACAGCGCCTGGATCCGCTCGGCGGACTCGGCGTCGTACGGACCCGACGCGTCCTCGGCCGCCGCGCCGAGCAGTTCCTCGGCACCGGCCGCGTCCAGCGCCTGGACCGGCAGGTGGTGCACCCAGGCCGGCAGGTCGGCCGGGAGTTCGAGGGCGGTACGGGCGGTGACCAGGACCAGACTGTCGGAGCGCTCGGGCACCAGCGCCCGCACCTGCTCCGGGTCCGAGGCGTCGTCCAGCACGATCGTCACCGGCAGCCCGGCCAGGTGCTGGTGGTACAGCTCGCCGAGCCGCTTGACCTGCTGGTCGGGGGAGGAGCGCTCCCGGAAGAGCAACTGCTCGCGGGGTGCGCCGAGCCGGTTGAGCAGATGCAGCAGGGCGTCCCGGGTCGCGAGCGGTGCCTCCTCGCGCGTGCCGCCGCGCAGGTCCACGACCACCGCGCCGCGGAAGTGGTCCCGCAGATCGTGCGCCGCGCGCACCGCGAGCGTGGTCCGGCCGGAGCCGGGCTCGCCGTGCAGCACGACAACGGTCGGCCGCGTCTCCGTGGCCGCTCTGGCCGCCTGCGCCCACTGCCGGATCCGCGCCAGCTCCGCCCGGCGCCCCGCGAACGGACCGTCCGGGTCGGGGAGTTGACCGAAGGACTGCTCCAGTACCGTGCGCCGGCGGGCCGCGGCGCTCTTGTCCGCGCCGCGCAGCGCGGGGCCGCCGGTCTTCTTCGGGCCCGTGGAGGCACTGATCACCCGCTGCTGGTCGAGGAACGGGCGGATGCCGCGCACCTCCAGCGCGGTCAGCCACTGCAGCCGCAGCTGCTCGGGTCCCCCCGGCTGTCCGGCGGCGCCCGCGCGGTGGTGCGCGGCGGGCACATGGGCCCCGGCCGCCTTCACCACGGAGGCGGCGGCCCCGACCACGCCCGCGGTGACGCCCGCGCCGACGGCCGTAGCGGTGCCGGTGCCGAGCGACAGGTCGGCCACGGTGGCGGCCACCGCGGCAACGGCCGCCACCAGTAAGGCGGTTCCGGCGCCCTGGCGGGCGTACCGCTGCCCGAAGGTCAGCCGGCCCGCCTCGGCCTCGTCCAGCGCACGGGTGTAGACCTCGTACTCCTCGCCGGCCGCCCCCGCCATCGCGTCCAGCGCACCGCGCGCCCGGGACAGCAGCACCTGCCCGTCGATCCGCCCGCCCGAGCGCCGGACCTCCTCCTCGACCGCCCGCACCAGCAGCCGCTCGGCCTCCGCCCGATGCCCGTCCCGCATGTCCCGTCCCCCTTTGGCCGCACCGTCCTTGCGTATGAGTGTCCTTCGACATGGGCGGAAGCGGGAGAGGTGGTCGTCGGTGGGGAGTTGGGGAGGTGCGGCAACGTCCTGGTGTGCGTGTGCCGTTCGGCGTGCGGGAAGGAGGGTCGGGCGGAGGTGGTCCGATCGACAGGCAGCCGTCGGGCGACCCCGTACGACCCGGCTGACCCCCTGCGTTACGCCGAGGTGCGGGGCACGGCGACGGTCACCGAGGACGCCGGCCGGGGGTACCGGGAACTGCCACCGGAGGTGACGCGGGTGGTGATACGGATCAGCCCCGTGCGGGTGCTGGGCACGCTCACCGGCTGAGCGCGTCCGGGGTGTGCCCGGGCGTCTCAGCGGGTGTCCGCCGGTCCTCGCCGCCTGGACACCGCCAGGTACACGCAGGCCCCCGCCAACGCCCCCTCCGCCACCGCGCACAGCAGCGCTTCGGCCAGCGGAGCTCCCGTGCCCGCCGTCGTGATGTCGAACCAGGCGTCCAGCACCGCCACCGACGCCGTCGCCGAGGCCGTCAGGCGGGCCCTGGCGTCACCGCGCAGGCCGAGGAGGGCCGTTGCCGAGCAGCCCGTCGCCATGAGGACGTCGAGGCCGATCCAGGCCAGCGGCCAGTTGTCCACCTCGGTGCTGCCCGGCAGGGTCACGGCCAGCACCACCATCCACGGCACCAGCAAGGCCCCCGCCGCGCCCAGCAGGACCCACGGCCACTTCTTCCGCACGGTCGCGCCCTCCCTCACCGTCATCTCTCCGACTGCTCCCACCGTAGATCGCAGAGGAAATTTTGCAAAGAAAAGTGGGCAGACCTCAGGGGCTTCTCAGGGTTCTCGGGGTTACGGTGGCCGCATGACCGACGGCATGCCCGAGATGACCAGCCTGGAGCGCACCGCCCTCTACAAGTCCCTCGGCCACCCCCTGCGCCGCCGGATCCTCGAGTACCTCGGCCGGCACGGCGAGGCGAACTCCACGGTCCTCGCCCGCGAACTCGGCGAAAGCTCCGGCACCACCAGCTACCACCTGCGCAAACTCGCCGAGCAGCGGCTCATCGAGGAGATCCCGGAGAAGTCCGGCGGCCGGGAGCGCTGGTGGCGGAGCCTGCCCTTCAACCACACCACCCCCGACCCGGCCGCGATGCCCCCGGAGGAGTACGCGGCCGCCGCCCAGGTCGCCCGCATCAAGATCGAGTTGGACACCGCCCTCTACCACCGCGCCTACCAGGAGTACCGCGGCCCCGGGGGCTGGTCCCAGATCCAGCGCCACGGCACCTGGCTGACCAGGGAGGAACTGCTCGACTTCATGCGGGAGTACCACGCCCTGCTCGGGCGCTACGGCCACCCGCGCGAGGAGGCCCCCGAAGGGGCACGCCCGGTGTTCATGCGTTTCTACGCGCTGCCCGAGCCCGTGGGAGAGTGGAACGGTGAACCGACTGGCCCATGAGACGTCCCCGTATCTGCTCCAGCACGCCGACAACCCCGTCGACTGGTGGCCCTGGTCGGCCGAGGCCTTCGACGAGGCCCGCGGGACCGGCAAACCCGTGCTGCTGAGCGTCGGATACAGCAGCTGTCACTGGTGCCACGTCATGGCTCACGAATCCTTCGAGGACCAGGCCACCGCCGACTACCTCAACGAGCACTTCGTCAACATCAAGGTCGACCGCGAGGAGCGGCCCGACGTCGACGCCGTCTACATGGAGGCCGTACAGGCCGCCACCGGGCAGGGCGGCTGGCCGATGACGGTGTTCCTCACCCCGGATGCCGAGCCGTTCTACTTCGGGACGTACTTCCCGCCCGCGCCGCGGCACGGGATGCCCTCCTTCCGGCAGGTCCTGGAAGGGGTCCGGCAGGCCTGGGACACCCGGCGTGACGAGGTCTCCGAGGTGGCCGGGAAGATCGTCCGTGACCTCGCCCAGCGGGAGATCGTCCAGCAGGCCCCGCAGCCGCCCGGCGAAGCGGAACTCGCCCAGGCTCTCCTGGGGCTGACCCGCGAGTACGACCCGCAGCGCGGCGGGTTCGGCGGGGCGCCGAAGTTCCCGCCGTCCATGGTGCTGGAGTTCCTGCTGCGGCATCATGCGCGCACGGGTGCCGAGGGCGCGCTGCAGATGGCGCAGGACACCTGCGAGCGCATGGCCCGGGGCGGTCTCTACGACCAGCTCGGCGGCGGGTTCGCCCGCTACTCCGTCGACCGCGACTGGGTCGTGCCGCACTTCGAGAAGATGCTGTACGACAACGCCCTGCTGTGCCGGGTGTACGCGCACCTGTGGCGGGCCACCGGCTCGGACCTCGCCCGGCGCGTCGCCCTGGAGACCGCCGACTTCCTCGTGCGTGAACTGCGCACGGACGAGGGAGGGTTCGCCTCCGCGCTCGACGCCGACAGTGACGACGGCAGCGGGCGGCATGTCGAGGGCGCGTACTACGTGTGGACGCCCGAGCAGCTGCGTGCGCTCCTCGGGGACGCGGACGGGGAACTCGCCGCCCAGTACTTCGGCGTGACCGAGGAAGGGACCTTCGAGCACGGGCAGTCCGTCCTCCAGCTCCCGCAGGAGGACGTCCTGTCCGACGCCCGGAGGATCGCCTCCGTCAAGGAGCGCCTGCTCCGGGAGCGCGCGCAGCGTCCCGCGCCCGGCCGGGACGACAAGGTCGTCGCCGCCTGGAACGGTCTCGCCGTCGCCGCGCTCGCCGAGACCGGCGCCTACTTCGACCGGCCCGACCTGATCGAGGCCGCCCTCGGCGCCGCCGACCTCCTCGTCCGCGTCCACCTCGACGAGCACGCCCGCCTCGCCCGCACCAGCAAGGACGGACGCGTCGGCCCCAACGCCGGTGTGCTGGAGGACTACGCCGATGTCGCCGAGGGCTTCCTCGCGCTCGCGTCCGTGACGGGCGAGGGCGTCTGGCTCGATTTCGCCGGGCTGCTCCTCGGCCATGTGCTCGCCCGCTTCACCGACCCGGACACCGGTGCGCTCTACGACACCGCCTCCGACGCCGAGCGGCTCATCCGCCGGCCGCAGGACCCCACCGACAACGCCACCCCGTCCGGCTGGACCGCCGCGGCCGGCGCCCTGCTGGGCTATGCCGCGCACACCGGATCCGAGGCCCATCGCACGGCCGCTGAACGCGCGTTGGGGGTCGTGAAGACCCTCGGGCCGCGTGTGCCCCGGTTCATCGGCTGGGGGCTCGCCGTCGCCGAGGCCCTCCTCGACGGGCCGAAGGAGGTCGCCGTCGTCGGCCCCGGCCTCGGGGACGAACGGACGACCCTCTTGCACCGTACGGCACTTCTGGGTACGGCCCCGGGTGCCGTGGTCGCCGTCGGCGCCGTGGACAGTGACGAGTTCCCGCTTCTCGCCGACCGCCCGCTCGTGGCCGGTGAACCGGCGGCGTACGTCTGCCGTCACTTCACCTGCGACGCGCCGACCACCGATCCGGAGAGGTTGCGGGCGTCCCTGAACAGGCGCTGAGCGTCAGGAACCCCGGTGCCGGAAGGTGTGAACTGTACGAAAGAGGAGCATATGTTCGGATAAGCGGATAGATCCTGCTACCGGTACCACCGTTCCGAAACAAGCTATTTATCGGAACAGCTCCCGCGCTTCACAGATCCCACCTACTCTCTCCACAGCGGGTCGACGAGTGATCACTCACCGTCTCCCGCACAGGGGGATTCAGGGATCTGGGGGGATCTTTTTGCTCACGTCTGTCTTCATCGGTGCCGTCTCGCTGGCTCTGTTCTGGATGGCGGCCTTCACCCTGTGGTGGCAGATGCACGCGTGGCGCACGCCCGAGGTGCTGGCCTCCACCCGGTTCGGCAGACCGGACGGCGGCGAAGGCCTCTCGTTCTCACTGCTGTTGCCCGCCCGGCACGAGCAGGCGGTGCTGGACCACACCATCCAGCGGCTGCTGGAATCCACACACACCGACTTCGAGATCATCGTGATCGTCGGGCACGACGATCCGGAGACCACCGAGGTGGCCGAGAGGGCCGCCGCGCGGGACGCGCGCGTCCGGGTCGTCGTCGACACCCACGAGAAGAAGAACAAGCCGAAGGCCATGAACACGGCGCTGCCGCACTGCCGCGGTGACGTCGTCGGCGTCTTCGACGCCGAGGACCAGGTCCACCCGGAGCTGCTCGCCCACGTCGACCACGCCTTCCGCACCACCCGCGCGGACGTCGTCCAGGGCGGCGTCCAGCTCATCAACTTCCACTCCAGCTGGTACAGCCTGCGCAACTGTCTGGAGTACTTCTTCTGGTTCCGCTCCCGGCTGCACCTGCACGCGCAGAAGGGGTTCATCCCGCTCGGCGGGAACACCGTCTTCGTCCGGACCGACGTCCTCAGGGAAGCGGACGGCTGGGACCCCGACTGCCTCGCCGAGGACTGCGACCTGGGTGTCCGGCTGTCCAGTGTCGGCAAGAAGGTCGTCGTCGCCTACGACTCCGACATGGTCACCCGCGAGGAGACCCCGGGCTCGCTGATGTCGCTGCTCAAGCAGCGCACCCGGTGGAACCAGGGCTTCCTGCAGGTGTACCGGAAGAAGGACTGGAAGCAACTGCCCGCGTTCGGGCAGCGGCTGCTCGCCCGGTACACGCTGGTGACGCCGTTCCTGCAGGCCTTCTCCGGCGTGGTCATCCCGCTCAACGCGGCCGTCGCGCTCTTCCTCGACGTCCCCGTCGGCGTCGCCTTCCTCACCTTCCTGCCGCTGGTCACCGCCGCCGTCACCTTCGTCTTCGAGGTGGTCGGGCTGCACGACTTCGGCAAGCAGTACGACCTGAGGGTCCGCTTCGTCCACTACGTGAAGCTCATCGTGGGCGGCCCCTTCTACCAGGTCCTCCTCGCCGGTGCCGCGATCCGCGCCGTGTGGCGCGAGCAACGTGGCCGCAACGACTGGGAGTTGACCACGCACGTCGGCGCGCACCTCACTGCGGCCGAGCCCGCCCGAGAGGACGTTCCTGCGTGACCTCCACACTTCCCGCGGTGACCGCAGCGAAGGTCCCCGCGCAGCACACACCTGCGCCCACAGCCCGTTCGGCCGGTCGAACACAGCCGCCGCTCCGGCTCCGCTCCTCCCGCCCCGACCTGCTCCTGTGCGGTGTCCTGCTCACGGCGGTCCTCGTCGTCCAGGGCTGGAACATCTCCGCCTACCCGACCCTCAGCGACGACGAGGGCACCTACCTCGCCCAGGCCTGGGCCGTCCAGCAGGGCCGGGGTCTGGCCCACTACACCTACTGGTACGACCATCCACCGCTCGGCTGGATCCAGATAGCCCTGCTCAGCCGGCTCCCCTCGGCCCTCAGCCCCGGCTCGATGACCGTCGGCACCATGCGGCTCGTCATGCTCGGGATCAGCGGGGTCAGCGCGGTCCTCCTCTACGTCCTCGGGCGCCGGCTCTCGCTGCCCCGCTGGGCCGCCGGACTCGGCATGGCCCTGTTCGGGCTGTCCCCGCTCGCGGTCGTCCTCAGCCGGGAGATCTTCCTCGACAACATCGCCGTGATGTGGCTGCTGCTGGCGTTCTGCCTCGCCGCCTCGCCCAGCCGCCACCTCTGGCACCACTTCGGCGCGGGCCTCGCCGCCGCCGCGGGCGTCCTCACCAAGGAGACGATGCTCGTCGTCCTCCCCGCCCTGTTCGTCACCATGTGGCGGCACAGTCACCGTGACACCCGCAAGTTCGCCCTCACCGGAGCCGTCACCGCCTGCGCCCTGACCGGCTTCTCCTATCCGCTGTTCGCCCTGCTCAAGGGCGAGTTGCTGCCCGGCGCCGGACACGTCTCGCTCTGGGACGGCATCACCTACCAGATGTCCAGGCCGGGTTCGGGATTCATCCTCGATGCGGGCTCCGGCTCGTACGGCGTCCTGCAGTCCTGGCTGTACTACGACCGCGTCCTGCCGCTGGGCGGCCTCGCCGGAGCCCTGCTCCTGCTGCTCACCTGGCGCTGGTCGGTCACCGCCCGCGCGCTGGCCGGACCGGCGCTCACGGTCGCCGTCCTCGCCGCCGTCGCCCTGCGCCCGGGCGGCTATCTGCCCGCCATGTACGTCATCGGTGCGCTGCCCTTCCTCGCCCTGGTCCTCGCCGGGGGCACCGCCTCCGTCGCCCACGTGGTCACCCGCCGGGGGCGGTCCGGGAACGAGAAGCGGTACGTCACCGGCGGCCGGTACGCGCTCGCCGCCGTCCTCGCGCTCGCCGCCGGCGCCTACGTCGTACCGCACTGGTACGACGGCGACCGCACCGCCGTCACCGCCGACGCCAACCGGCCCTACCGGCAGGCCTCCCACTGGCTCGGCACGCGGGTGGCGGACCCGGAGGACACCCGGGTCCTCGTCGACGACGCCCTCTGGCTGGACCTCGTGCACGCCGGCTACCGGCCCGGGCTCGGCGCCATCTGGTTCTACAAGGCCGACCTCGACCCGGCCGTCACCAGGACCCTGCCGCACGGCTGGCGGGACCTCGACTACGTCGTCGCCTCGCCGACCGTCCGCCGCGACGCCAAGGACCTGCCGACCGTCAGGGCCGCCCTCCAGCACTCCACGCCGGTCGCCACCTTCGGCACCGCAGAGGACCGCATCGAGATCCGGCGGATCCGGGCCACCGCCACGGGGGGTGCCCGATGAGCGAGTACACCGCTCCGGTACCCGGCCTCGACGCCGTGGAAGTCCCCGAACCCGGTGCCGTCACCATCGTCGTACCGACCTTCAACGAGTCCGCGAACATCCGGCGGTTGCTGCGGCAGATCACCGACTCGGTGCCCGCGCGGCTGCCCTGCGAGGTGGTCTTCGTGGACGACTCCACCGACGACACCCCCGAGGTGATCCGCCGGGCCGCCCAGGACTGCCCGTTCCCGGTGGCCGTACTGCACCGCGAGGAACCCGTCGGCGGGCTCGGCGGGGCGGTGGTCGAGGGGCTGAGGGCGGCGACCTCGGAGTGGATCGTCGTCATGGACGGCGACTGCCAGCATCCGCCGTCGCTGGTACCGGAGCTGATCGCCACCGGCGAGCGGGCGAACGCCGGGCTCGTCGTCGCCTCCCGGTACATCGAGGGAGGCAGCGGGGCCGGGCTCGCCGGCGGCTACCGGGTGGCCGTCTCGCGCGGCGCCACCCGGCCCGCCAAGGCCCTCTTCCCGCGCCGGCTGCACGGCATCAGCGACCCGATGAGCGGCTTCTTCGCCATCCGGCGCAGCACGGTCACCGCCGACGTGCTGAAGCCTCTCGGCTACAAGATCCTGCTGGAGCTGGCCGTCCGCGGCCGTCCCGGCCGGGTCGCCGAGGTGCCGTTCGTCTTCCAGGACCGGTTCGCCGGCGAGTCCAAGTCCACTGCGCGGGAGGGGCTCCGGTTCCTGCGCCACCTGGGGGGCCTGCGCACCGCCTCACCCGCCGCCCGCATGGCCGGCTTCGGGCTGATCGGCGCGAGCGGCTTCGCACCGAACCTGGTGGGCCTCTACGCCCTCACCGCTCTCGGCACGCACTACGTGCCCGCCGAGATCCTCGCCAACCAGGTGGGCGTCGCCTGGAACTTCCTGCTCATCGAGCACCTGCTGTTCCGCGACCGGCGCGCGCACCGCCGCTGGTGGGACCGGCTCGGCCGGTTCGCGCTCCTCGCCAACGCCGACCTGGTGCTGCGCATCCCGCTGATCGCGCTGCTCGTCGCCCGTTTCGGGATGGGCGCCCTGCCTGCCACCTCGCTGGCGCTGGTGCTGACCTTCGTCCTGCGCTTCGTCGGCACCGAGGCGCTGGTTTATCTCCCCCGTCGCCGCCGTGGGGACCGTACGACCGCAAGGAGAGCCGTGTGAGCAGATACCGCAGACGGACCGCACTGGTCGGGGTGGGCGCCCTGACCGCCGGTCTGCTCCTCACCTCGCCGCAGAGCGCCGAGGCCGCCAACCTGATCAAGAACCCCGGCTTCGAGACCGCCGGCACCGGCGACATGCCGTACTGCTGGGAGAAGGCGGGCTGGGGCGACAACGACTTCACCTACGAGACCACCTCCGACGCGCACTCCGGTGCGAAGGCCATGAAGGTCACCCTGACGCGCCGGGTCGACGGCGACCGCAAGGCGATGTTCCTGGAGTCCACCGACTGCGCGCCCGCCGTCGGTGTCGGCAAGCAGTACGACCTGGGGCTCTGGTACAAGACCACGACCCCGGACGCGAACGTCACCCTCTTCCGGCACGACAGCACGACCGGCTGGCAGTACTGGACCGACGTCAAGACCCTCCAGATGGCGTCGGACTGGACCCGGGCCACGGTCCGCACCCCCGAGATACCGGCCGGCACCGACCGCATCACCTGGGGTGTCTCCGTCTACGGCACCGGCTCGGCGACCACCGACGACTACACCATGGAGCAGGTCCCCGACCCGCTGCCGCCCGCCCAGTGCACCGGCACGAGCGACCAGTGCGCCAACGGCAGCTGGTCGGTGCTGCCGACGCAGAACCCGGTCCGCTCCATGCACTCCGTGGTCCTCAACAACGGCAAGGTGCTGCTGATCGCCGGCTCGGGCAACAGCGAGGACGCCTTCAACGCGGGCACGTTCACCTCCGCGGTGTACGACCCGGCGAACGGCACCTACAAGGTCATCCCGACACCGAAGGACCTGTTCTGCGCCGGGCATGTGCAGCTCCAGGACGGCCGGGTGCTGGTCCTGAGCGGCAACAAGGCGTACTCGGTTGCGGGCGGGCACGGCTACGAGGGGTTCAAGGACTCGTACGTCTTCGACCCCGGGACGGAGACGTACACCAAGACCAACGACCTCAACGACGGCCACTGGTACCCGTCGGCCACCGAACTCGGCAACGGTGACGTCATCACCTTCGGCGGGCTGCGCGAGGACTCCACGGGCTCGGTGACCGCCGACCGCTGGTCGGACAAGGACCAGCAGTGGCTGCCGAGCTGGAAGGTCCACCAGACCTGGTCCTTCTGGGGCCTGTACCCGGCGATGGTCCTGATGCAGGACGGCCGCCTCTTCTACACGGGCAGCCATGTCTTCGGCAACAACATCCCCGGCACAGGATCGGCGATCTACGACTACGACGCCAACACGATCACCCAGATCCCCGGCCTGCAGAACAAGGACCAGCGCGACCAGTCGGCGTCCGTGCTGCTGCCCCCGGCGCAGGACCAGAGGGTGCTGACCATCGGCGGCGGCAACATCGAATCCAACCCGGACGCGAACCGGCTGACCGACGTGATCGACCTCAAGCAGGCCAGCCCGTCGTACGTCGCCGGGCCGCCGCTCCCGCAGGGCACGGTCGACCTCGGAGCCGGAAAGGTCGCCGAGAGCGGTAACCAGGGCAAGATGTACGTCTCCACGGTCCTGCTGCCCGACGGCAAGGTGATGGAGACCGGCGGCGCCCTGCACAACCGGGCCAATGCGGTGTACGAGTCCTCGCTCTACGACCCCGGCACCAACACCTTCGACCCCGTGGCCGCCGACCCCGAGTCCCGCGGCTACCACTCCACGGCGTTCCTGCTGCCCGACGGCCGGGTGATGGCCACCGGCGACAACCCGGGCAACGGCAGCTGGAACCACAACGTGTCGGTCTACACCCCGCCCTACCTCTACAAGGGCACCCGGCCGACGATCACCTCGGTGATCAACCAGGAGTGGAAGTACGGCGACACCCAGCGGATCACCGTCGACCACCCCGTCGCCAAGGCCGAGTTGATCCGCCCGGCCGCGGTCACCCACTCCTCCGACCCGAACCAGCGTTTCGTCGACCTGCCGCTGAGCGTGGACGGCAACAACGTCGACCTGAACGTGACGAACAACCCGAACATCGCCCCGCCCGGCTGGTACATGCTCTTCGCGGTCGACGCCAACGGGGTTCCCTCGGTGGCCAGGTGGGTGCACCTGACGGGCCCGGCGGCCCTCGGCCCCACCACCGCCGCCCCGCACGTCCACGCCTTCGCCGACGCTCTGACCGGCAAGGAGTCCGGCCCGGGCCAGAAGCGCGCCTCGCAAGCGGTCAGTCCGACGATCTCCGGCTGCGACCGGCACTACGGCTCGGTCAACGTCTGTGTGCCGACGGTCTTCCCGCCCAGGGTGAAGAAGACGGCGGCGGCGCGCTGCACCTGGCTCAAGCAGAACCACTACGGCCGGCTGAAGGTCAACGGTGGCGACGACCCGCTGGGCCTGGACCGCAACCGGGACGGGGTGGCGTGCGGGAAGGGGGACGTCACGCGCCGCTGAGGATCATCGCGCCCAGGGTGAGCCGGGCGCTCCACCGCGGGAACACGGTCCAGAGCCTGGCGTACGTCCACCGGGCCCTGGGCCGCACCAGTGCCGCGAGACCGGCGAAGACCGCCAGCCAGAACCGGCCCCCGTGGATCGGGCCGGGTACTCAGTCCCTCTGGGTGCGCATGCTCAACGCCCGCTCCACGACCGCCTCCAGCTGGTCGTGGTGTGCGCCCTTCCAGTAGGCGCGGCCACATGCCGTGCACTGGGCGAAGACGTCGTACGAGCGTTGCGTGCCGTGCTTGAGCTGGTGGGCGACCTCGGCCTTCGTGGCCTGCCTCAGCAGGCCGTTGCAGGCGGTGCAGCGGGTCCACGGCTTCAGGTCGGGGGCGAAGCGGTCGAGGACGTCGTGCAGCTGGTCGTCGGGGCGGGTGCTGTAGACGAAGGCCCCGGCCCACAGTTCGCGGCGGCGCAGCAGGCCCCGGTCGCGGCTGAGCATCACCCGCTTCTCGGCCGCCGAGCGCGCGGCCAGCGCCGGGTCGCCGATGTCCGTCGACTCGTACGCCGTGTCCACGCCGAGCAGGCGCAGCCGGCGGGCCAGGGTGCCGAGGTGGACGTCGAGGAGGAAGCGGAGCGGGGCGCCGGGGATCCGCTGGGGGCGGGTGACGGGGCGGACGGACACCGTCTCGCCCGCCGCCGGGATGTGCGAGACGGGCACGTCGCGGCCGTCCACGACCAGCGCGCCGACCTCGGTCAGCGGGACGCCGAGGGACTCGATGACGTGGCCGAGCGTCGAGACGCCGTCGGTGCCGAGCGGCGTGGCACCGGCCCGTCGGGCGGCCGGTACGAACAGGTGGAGCGCGGGGGCGACTTCGACGTGGATCTCGGCTCGGTTCACCCCGTCAGCATCGCACGGGGGGCCGCCCGGACCTCAGCGGTTTTCGGCGGGCAGGCCGTGCTCCAGGACGTCGAGGGCGCGGTCGACCAGGCCGTGGAAGTCGTCCCGGTGGTCGTTCTCCGCCCAGTACATGGTCGTCTCCATCAGGGTGCCGATCAGGGACATGGCGTGCACCCGGACCTCCAGGCCTTCGGGGTCGCGTCCGGTGCGTTCGCCGATGGCCTGGCAGAGCATGCGGCCGGTGGCCGACATGCTCTCCATCATCCGTGAGCGCACCGCCGGGACCTGGACCATGAGGTGGGTGCGCAGCCGGGAGACCGCGGGGTCGTCGTCGATGCCGGACTCGATGGCCCGGTGCAGGACGTACCGAATGGTCTCGGACCAGGGTTCGTCGGCGGGCCGCGTCCGGATCTCCTCCAGGATGACCGGGTCGTACTCGTCCGTGAGGACGATGTCCTCCTTGGTCGGGAAGTACCGGAAGACGGTCGACGGCGACACCTCGGCCCGATCGGCGATCTGGTCGATCGTCGTGGCGTCGTACCCCTGCTCCCCGATCAGTGCGTACGTCGCGGTGCGGATCGCCTCACGGGTCTTGATCTTCTTGCGCTCGCGGAGACTCAGCTGCGGGCGGTCGGCGGGGGAGAAGGAGGAACGTGCGGCCGTCATGCGGGTCATTGTCGGGCATCCTCCACCGCGGCGGCCACGCCGGGAGCGACGGCCTCCGCGGGCCGCGCCGCCGCCGTCCCGGGCAGGAACGCCGCCGCCAGCAGCGCGGAGACCAGGGCGGCGGCACCGCACACCAGCAGGACGACGGTCGTGCCGTGGACGTACGCGCTGTTCGCGGAGGCGGCGAGGTGGGCGGAGTGGGTCTTCTCGGCGATCAGACGGGCGGCGACGACCGAGTCCCCGGCGGTGTGGGCGGCCGGTGCGGGCAGGCCGGTCACGTCGAGCCGGTCGCGGAAGGCGTTGGCCAGCAGGCTGCCGAGCAGGGCGATGCCTATCGCGGAGCCGACCTGGCGCAGGGTCATCAGCAGCCCGGAGCCGCTGCCGGCCCGGTCCCGGGGCAGGGTGGCGAGCGCGCCGGTCATGGCCGGGACGAGCGCGAAGCCGAAGCCCAGGCCGGCGATGGTGAGCCACAGTGCGGTGAAGCCGTAGCCGGAGTCGGTCGTCGTACGGCTGCCGAGGAGGGCGGCGAAGGCGAGGACCACCAGACCGGCCGTGACCGAGGCGCGCGCACCGAAGCGGGCGGTGACCGGCGGGGCGAGCTTCGCCGCGACGGACAGACCGAGGACCATCGGCAGCATCCGTAGGCCCGTGCCGAGGGTGTCGTTGCCGAGGACCGCCTGGAGGTAGGGCGGGAGTACGAACATCAGGCCGGACAGGACGAACATCACCAGGGTCGCGGCGACGGTGTTGAGCAGGAAGCCGCGGTGGGCCAGGAGCGTCATGTCGAGCATGGGGCGCTCGACGCGGCGCGAGCGCAGGACCAGCCCGGTGAGCAGGACCGCCGCCCCGGCGAACATGCCGAGAACCAGCGGGTCGCCCCAGCCCCGGTCGGGGGCCTCGATGATCGCGTAGATGAGGGCGCCGAGTCCGGCGGTGGTGAACGCGGTGGACAGCGCGTCCACCCTGGGAGTGGCCGGGTCGCGGGTCTCGGGCAGCAGGAACACGCAGGCGAGGACGGCGATCGCGACCATCGGGACGTTGATCAGGAAGATCGAGCCCCACCAGAAGTGCTCCAGCAGCCAGCCGCCGATGATGGGGCCCAGGGGCATGCCCAGCGCCGAGCCGGTGGAGACGAGGGCGATGGCCTTGCCCTGCTCGTCGGGTGTGAACAGGGACGGCAGCACGGACATCGCCAGCGGCATGATCAGCGCGGCACCGACGCCCATCACCGCGCGCGCGGCGGTCACCACGGTCACCTCGCCGGCCAGGGTGCCCAGGACGGAGCCGGCCAGGAAGACCACGAGCCCGGTGATCAGCATCCGGCGGCGCCCGAACCGGTCCCCGAGGAGTCCGGCCGGGAGCATCAGCGCGGCGAAGACGACGACGTACGCGTCCGCCATCCACTGCTGCTGGCCCGTCGTGGCGCCGAGCTGCCCGGCCATCGTCGGCAGCGCCACGTTGAGGATCGTGGTGTCGAAGCCGAGCACCAGCATGCTCGCGACCAGGGCCCCGAGGGCCCACCAGCGGCGGGGGTCGTGCCGCGTCTCGTCGGTGTGCGTGACAGTAACCATGAAATGAGAGTAACTCTCAAAAGTGTTCAACTGTCAATATCGAGTCGGTGTCAGGCGCACGAAAACGGCCACGGCGGGTGAGCCGTGGCCGGAAAAGGAGGCGGGACGGGGGTTACGCGTGCTGGTAGGCCACCAGTGAGATGCCGACGTAGTGGACGACGAACGCGGCGAGCGTGAAGGAGTGGAAGACCTCGTGGAAGCCGAACCAGCGCGGGGACGGGTTCGGCCGCTTGATGCCGTAGACGACCCCGCCGGCGCTGTAGAGCAGGCCGCCGACGATCACCAGGACCAGCACCGCGATGCCGCCGGTGCGCAGGAAGTCGGGCAGGAAGAAGACGGCCGCCCAGCCCATCGCGATGTAGCAGGGCGTGTAGAGCCAGCGCGGGGCGCCGACCCAGAAGACGCGGAAGACGATGCCGGCCGCGGCGGCGGCCCAGATGCCCCACAGCAGCCACTGCCCCTTCGCGCCGGGCAGGAGCAGCAGGGTCAGCGGGGTGTAGGTGCCCGCGATGATCAGGAAGATGTTGGCGTGGTCCAGCCGGCGCAGGACGCCGTCCATGCGGGGGCTCCAGTTGCCCCGGTGGTACAGCGCGCTGACGCCGAAGAGCAGGCAGGCCGTCAGGACGTAGATCCCGCAGGCGACACGGCCTCTGCCGGAGTCGGCGAGGGCGGTGAGCACGAGGCCCGCGATGAGTACGGCCGGGAACATGCCGAGGTGCAGCCAGCCGCGGAGCCTGGGCTTGACCGGATGCGGCAACGAGAGCGCGACGGGACCGCGGCCGCTGGCCGGCGTCTCCGTGCGCGCGTCGGGGGCGGACGCAGTCATGCGGGGCATGGTACCTACGCCGCCGTAAGTCGGGTATCAGCGCGGCTCTTGGTCGATCGAACGCAAAAAGACCTTCAGGTGACGCAAACCTGGACGTAAAGGAAACGTAAACGGGCCTGGAAACCGTGGTTTTCCTCACGTCGCTCACCTGTGAGACCCCCTGGACATATGCGCACTCACGTCGGATGATCAAATGAGTGCGGTCGGCACCGGATGAGCACCAACGAAGCGTCCGGGTCGCAGCCCCCACGGGGCAACAAGGAAAAAAATCCCTTACAAGGGTATAAATCCCTCACTTAGGAGCAACCGTGGCGCGCGACAACTCGGCTTCCAGCGTTCCCACCCGACACCAGGAACTGATCTCGTGGGTCGACGAGATCGCCGAACTGACGCAGCCGGACAGCGTGGTCTGGTGTGACGGCTCCGAGGCCGAGTACGACCGGCTGTCCGCGGAGCTGGTGGCCAAGGGCACCTTCAAGAAGCTCGACCCGATCAAGCGCCCGAACTCCTACTACGCCGCCTCCGACCCGACCGACGTCGCGCGTGTGGAGGACCGGACCTTCATCTGCTCCGAGAAGGAGGAGGACGCCGGCCCGACCAACCACTGGAAGGACCCCGCCGAGATGCGGGAGATCTTCAGCGGTGAGAAGGGCCTGTTCCGCGGCTCCATGCGGGGCCGCACCATGTACGTCGTCCCGTTCTGCATGGGCCCGCTCGGCTCCCCGCTGTCCGCGATCGGCGTGGAGATCACCGACTCCGCCTACGTCGCCGTCTCCATGCGCACGATGACGCGCATGGGCCAGGCCGTCCTGGACGAGCTGGGCGACAGCGGCTTCTTCGTGAAGGCCGTCCACTCCCTCGGCGCCCCGCTGGAGGAGGGCCAGGAGGACGTGCCGTGGCCCTGCAACTCCACCAAGTACATCTCCCACTTCCCCGAGGACCGCGAGATCTGGTCCTACGGCTCCGGCTACGGCGGCAACGCCCTGCTCGGCAAGAAGTGCTACGCCCTGCGCATCGCCTCCGTCATGGCGCGCGACGAGGGCTGGCTGGCCGAGCACATGCTGATCCTCAAGCTCACCCCGCCGCAGGGCGAGTCCAAGTACGTCGCCGCCGCCTTCCCGAGCGCCTGCGGCAAGACGAACCTCGCCATGCTGGAGCCCACGATCTCCGGCTGGACGGTGGAGACCATCGGCGACGACATCGCCTGGATGCGGTTCGGCGAGGACGGCCGTCTGTACGCGATCAACCCCGAGGCCGGCTTCTTCGGCGTCGCGCCCGGCACCGGCGAGCACACCAACGCCAACGCGATGAAGACCCTGTGGGGCAACGCGGTCTTCACCAACGTCGCGCTCACCGACGACGGTGACGTGTGGTGGGAGGGCATGACCGAACAGGCTCCGGCCCACCTCACCGACTGGAAGGGCAACGACTGGACGCCGGAGTCCGAGACCCCGGCCGCGCACCCCAACGCCCGTTTCACGGTCCCCGCGTCCCAGTGCCCGATCATCGCGCCGGAGTGGGAGGACCCCAAGGGCGTGCCGATCTCGGCGATCCTCTTCGGCGGCCGGCGCGCCAGCGCGGTGCCGCTGGTGACGGAGTCCTTCGACTGGAACCACGGTGTCTTCCTGGGTGCCAACGTGGCCTCCGAGAAGACCGCCGCCGCCGAGGGCAAGGTCGGCGAGCTGCGCCGCGACCCGTTCGCGATGCTGCCGTTCTGCGGCTACAACATGGGCGACTACATGGGCCACTGGGTCGACGTCGCCAAGGGCAAGGACCAGTCCAAGCTGCCGAAGATCTACTACGTCAACTGGTTCCGCAAGAACGACGAGGGCAAGTTCGTCTGGCCGGGCTTCGGCGAGAACTCCCGTGTCCTGAAGTGGATCGTGGAGCGCCTGGACGGCAAGGCGGAGGGTGTCGAGACCCCGATCGGCGTGCTGCCGGCCAAGGGCGCGCTGGACACCAAGGGCCTCGAACTGTCCGAGTCCGACCTGGACTTCCTGCTCACGGTCGACAAGGAGGTCTGGCGCGAGGAGGCCGCCCTGGTCCCCGAGCACCTCAACACCTTCGGCGACCACACCCCGAAGGAGCTGTGGGACCAGTACCGCGCGCTGGTGGAGCGCCTGGGCTAGTCCCGCCCGAGACTCCACGGCCGGTCTGGATGCCCTGACCAGCGATCGTCACGGCCGGCCGTGGACACCACCCACCGGGGCCCCGCACCACGACGTGCGGGGCCCCGGTTTGCGTTGCTGCAAGTGCAGCAGCGCTCGAAGAGGAAGAGCACCGCACCTGGAGAAGCCGGCCGGAGCCAGTGCGGTGCAGGGCGCCCGGTCCGCGCGTCGCTGCGGGTGCACGCGGACCGGGGCCGATCAGGGGACCCCTGGGAGGCGGGGTCAGCGGGCCGCGCTGAGTTTCTTCGGGTCGGCCGACAGGGCGGCACCGTGGGCGTCCATCCGCTCGGCCGCGAGGATCGCCGCCGCCGTGTCCGCGCGCGAGGCGGCGACCACGAGCGCACGCCCGGCGAGGGTGTGCGCGCGCCGGTGCAGCGCTGCGGGGTCGCCGGCCGCGGACGGCGTCGCCCGCAGCGGGGCGCGTCCTCCCCGGAGGCGGGCCACCTGTGCGGCGAGCCGCTCGGCGGAGGTCTCCAGGTCGGCCGACGGGGTCAGCCCGCGCAGCTCGTCGGTCACGGCGAGCAGGGCCGCGAGGTGCCCGGCGAGCTGGATGTCCAGCTCCTCCTCGCGCGACCGGTGGGGGAAGTCGGAGGGGGTGCCGGCCATCGTGCTGTGGACCGACTTGGTGCGGATCGGTTCGTACATGGGTGATGGCCTCCTGTGCTCTGACAGGAAGCCATCCTAGCTTGGATTTCGTCTAAAGTTGAGTCGGGTCAGGAATTGCTCCCGCAGTCCTCCCGCTCCGGGTGCGGGGGGGTCAGGGCTGGCTGTACCCGTCCAGGAAGTGCCCGATCCGGGTGATCGCGTCCCGGAGATCGCCGACCGTCGGGAGGGTCACCACGCGGAAGTGGTCCGGCTCCGGCCAGTTGAAGCCCGTGCCCTGGACGACCATGATCTTCTCCTGGCGCAGCAGGTCCAGGACCATCCGCCGGTCGTCCTTGATCTTGAAGACCTGGGGGTCGAGGCGCGGGAAGAGGTACAGCGCGCCCTTGGGCCGTACACAGCTCACGCCCGGGATCTGCGTCAGCAGCTCGTAGGCGGTGTCCACCTGCTCCTTCAGCCGTCCGCCCGGCAGTACCAGGTCGTTGATCGACTGGCGTCCGCTGAGCGCGGCGACCACCCCGTGCTGTCCCGGCATGTTCGCGCACAGGCGCATGTTCGCCAGGATCGTCAGGCCCTCGATGTAGGAGTCGGCGTGGGCGCGCGGGCCGGAGACCGACATCCAGCCGACCCGGTAGCCGGCCACCCGGTACGCCTTCGACATGCCGTTGAAGGTGAGGGTGAGCAGGTCGGGGGCGACCTTGGCGGTCGGGGTGTGGGTGGCGCCGTCGTAGAGGATCTTGTCGTAGATCTCGTCGGAGCACACCAGCAGGTTGTGCCGGCGGGCGATGTCGGTGAGCCCCCTGAGCATCGCCTCGTCGTACACGGCCCCCGTCGGATTGTTGGGGTTGATGATCACGATCGCCTTGGTGCGGTCGGTGACCTTGCGTTCGACGTCGGCGAGATCGGGCATCCAGTCGGACTGCTCGTCACAGCGGTAGTGCACCGCCGTACCGCCGGAGAGGGAGACGGCCGCCGTCCACAGGGGGTAGTCCGGGGCCGGTACGAGGACCTCGTCGCCGTCGTCGAGGAGGCCCTGCATGGCCATCACGATCAGCTCGGAGACGCCGTTGCCGATGAAGACGTGCTCGACGTCCGTCTCGATGCCGAGGGTCTGGTTGTGCATGACGACCGCGCGGCGGGCGGCCAGCAGGCCCTTGGCGTCGCCGTAGCCGTGCGCGCTGGAGACGTTGCGGAGGATGTCCTCGAGGATCTCCGGCGGGCACTCGAAGCCGAAGGCGGCCGGGTTGCCCGTGTTGAGCTTGAGAATGCGGTGCCCCGCCGCCTCGAGCCGCATGGCCTCCTCGAGAACCGGGCCCCGGATCTCGTAACAGACGTTGGCGAGCTTGGTCGACTGGATCACCTGCATGCCGTGAGCTTACGGCCCGGTAACGCCTCGTGGGTCGTGTTTTCCACCACGTGAGACCGGAGGTTTGCCCTGATATCGCCGAGGGCTGTCTCAGCAGTCACTTGCGTCCCTACAATCCGCTGACATGTCCACCGAACGGGAGCACCAGGCGGGGGCGTACGGCGCGCAGGGCCCGGGCGGTGAGCATCGGGAGCGGCCGGACACGCCCCTCGCACAGCCGTCGCCTCCGGCGCCGCCGAGCGTGTACCTCCGGCCGGCCCCGGCGCCGGCGTACGAGGAGTACGCCGACCCGGCCGCCGCGCACGGCTGGCAGAGCGCCTACGACGAGACACGCGAGCTGCCCCCGCTGACCGGGCCGGCCGAGCCGTACGAGCCGTACGGGCCGGCCGAGCCCGCCCGGCCGGGTGAGGGCAGGGCCGCGCGGCGGCGCGCCGGGCGGCGCACGGGCGGCCGTCGGCGGGTGGCGGCGGCCGTCGCCGGGGTACTGGGCGTGGCCGGCGTGGTCGCGGTGATCGCGGCTGTCGCGGGCGGCTCGGATTCCGCGCCCCCGGACGGGTCCCGGCCGGCCGGTGGCGGGCGCGTCGCCGTCGGTGACTCGGCCACCGCGAGCCGCCGCACGGACAACGGCTCCCCTGCCCCGGCCGCCTCGACGGCCGCCGCGGGGTCCCCCTCGGTCGCGCCGTCCGGCTCGAGGGCCTCCCCGGCCGTCCGCGCGTCCGAGTCGACCGGCGGCCCGGGCAACGCCACGACCGCAGCGTCCACCGCCCCACCCACCCCCACGCCCCCCGCGACGACGGCCGCCCCGACCGTCTCCACGTCCAGCTCGCCCAGCGGCCGGGGCCACGGTCACGGCGCCACGAAACGCCCCCGTTGACCGGTGGGGGCCGCTTCTGTGCGTGCCGTGCTTGTGGTGGCCTGGCCGCTTCGGTCTGCGCTGCGGCCGTCCGTTCGCAGCGGTTTCGGGTCGGGTTTGCCGAGGGGGCGCCGTCGCGGCGTCATGACGCGCCCCCGTTGACCGGTGGGCGTCGGTTCTGCGTCAACCCTGCTTGCCGGCAGGCCACTCGGCCCGCCGCCGGGTGTACGGCGGGCCCGCATGCGAGAGTTGTCCGCATGACCGAGCACCCTTCTCGCGCAGGACAAGTGCCGTCGGCTTCCGACACGCTCGCCTCCGACGAGGACCGCGAGCGTGCCGTCGAGCGGGTGCGGGCCGCGGTGGCCGACGGCCGACTGCCGTTGGGCGAGTTGGACGACCGGCTGGGTCAGGTGCACAGCGCCCGGACGCTCGGCGAGCTGGCGGTCGCCGCGCGCGGTCTGCCCGAACCGGGTCCCAGGGACTCCCTGGTGGTGGACCGGGCACCCACCTCCCGTTTCGCGCTGGGTGTGTTCGGCGGATTCCACCGTGACGGCGAGTGGGTCGTTCCGGGACGACGTCGACGTCGAGGTCAGGGGCCTCGGCCTGTTCGGCGTCTTCCGCAGGCGCGGCGCCCGCAAGCCCGGCAGACCCGGCGCCCCGCGCGTCGTCGTCAAGGGCCTCGCCCTGTTTGGGGCGGTTGTCACCAAACCCGCGCGGAACAACGGAGTTGGGCGGAGTGAGCGGCACAGGGAAACCCCTATGACCTGACGCGGCTCCTTGTTCGCGCCCCTCCCCAGCACTGAGAATGCGCATGACAAATGAAGGGCGGCCGGAAGATGTCCGGCCGCCCAAGTCGTCAGAGGGGACCCCCACATGAACAAGCCTCTCCTTGCCGCACTCTCCTCCGTGGCCCTGGCCGGGCTGGGCGCCGCCCCCGCGGTCGCCGCCCCGCACACCACCGCCAAGCCCGCGGTGACCGTCAACTTCGCCGGCACCGTCTCGCTCAGCAACTGCTCCGGCTCGGTCGTCCGCTTCCCCAACTCCGCGGACACCGACCCGGCGCTCGTGCTGACCAACGGCCACTGCCTGGAGACCGGCTTCCCCGAGCCCGGTGAGGTCATCACCGGCCAGTCCTCCAGCCGTTCCTTCGGCCTGCTCAACGCCAACGGCAGCAAGGTCGCCACCCTCCGCGCCAACCAGGTCGTCTACTCGACCATGACGGACACGGACGTCACGATCTACCGCACCACCACGACGTACGCGGCGATCAAGAACTCCTACGGCATCTCCCCGCTCACCCTGCAGGACACGCACCCCACCGCCGGTACCGCCATCAAGGTCGTCTCCGGCTACTGGAAGCGCACCTACAGCTGCAACGTCGACGGGTTCGTGTACCGGCTGAAGGAGGGCGACTGGACCTGGAAGGACTCGCTCCGTTACACCTCCTCCTGCAACACCATCGGCGGCACCTCGGGCTCCCCGGTGATCGACACCGCCACCGGCAAGGTCGTCGCGGTCAACAACACCGGCAACGAGGACGGTGAGCGCTGCACCGAGAACAACCCCTGCGAGGTCGACGAGAGCGGCAACGTCACCGTCCGCCAGGGCATCAACTACGCCGAGGAGACGTACAACATCCCGGCCTGCTTCACCACCGGGAACAAGCTCGACCTCAGCGCGGCCGGCTGCACCCTGCCCAAGCCGTAGGGGCCGTCACACCGCGGTACGGCGGACGGACCGGCCCGCGAGCACGTCCGTCCGCTTCCCGTCCTCGATGGCGAACCGGCCGTCGACCAGGACGTGCGGGATCCCCGTGGGAGGCGTGCGGGGCTCGGCGAAGGTCGCTCCGGGCGCCACCGTCTCCGGGTCGAACAGCACCAGGTCGGCCCGGTACCCCTCGCGCACCAGCCCCCGGTCCGGCAGTCGCAGCCGGGCCGCGGGCCGGGACGTGAGGTGGGCGACGCACTCCTCCGGGGAGAGGATCCCCAACTCCCGTACGTAGTGGCCGAGATAGCGCGGGAAGGTGCCGTAGGCGCGCGGGTGCGGCTTGTCGCCGCGCAGGATGCCGTCGGAGCCGCCCGTGTGCGTGCGGTGCCGCATGATCGCGCGGACGTTCTCCTCGTGGCCGACGTGCTGGAGGATCGTCGTACCGAGCCGGTCCCCGAGCAGGAGGCGGCGGGCCGTGTCCCACGGGGCTTCGCCGCGCAGCTCGGCCGCCTCCCGGACGGTACGGCCCACGAGGTCGCCGAGCGCCGGATCGGTGACCCCGGAGATCTCGACGGTCTCCCACTCCACGGGCACGCCGTGGCAGCCGTCCGAGCCGGTCACCTCCAGGTCGTGCCGGATCCGCGCGGCCGTCGCCGGGTCGCTGAGCCGCGCCATGACGTCCTCCGGGCCGCCCTCGCCCGCCCAGCTCGGCAGCAGCGCGGCCAGGGTGGTGCAGCCGGGCGTGTAGGGGTAGGTGTCGAGGGTGATGTCCGCGCCCGCCTCCAGGGCCCGGTCCAGCAGGGCCAGCAGCTGGGGCGCCCGGCCCTCGTTCACGCCGAAGTTCATCGTGGCGTGGGCCAGGTGCAGCGGACAGCCGGCCTCCCGGGCGAGGGCGACCATCTCGGCGTACGCCTCCAGGGCGCCGGCGCCGTAGGAGCGGTGGTGCGGGCAGTAGTAGCCGCCGTACGACGCCACCACCCGGCACAGTTCGGTGAGTTCGGTGTCCGGGGCGTACATGCCGGGCGTGTACGTCAGCCCGGACGACAGCCCGACCGCGCCCTGCTCCATCCCCTCCGCGACCAGCTGCCGCATCCGGTCCAGCTCTTCGGGGGTGGCCGCGCGGTCCTCCCAGCCGACGACGAGGGCGCGGACGGTGCCCTGGGGGACGAGATAGGCGGCGTTCACGGCGATTCCGCGATCCAGCCGGTCGAGGTACTCACCCACCGACCGCCAGTCGAAGTCGAGGTCCTCGCCGTACCCGTTCCACCCGGTGATCGCCCGCCGCACCTCCTCCAGGGTGCGGTCGTCCACCGGCGCGTACGACAGCCCGTCCTGGCCGATGACCTCCAGCGTGACCCCCTGCGCCGCCTTCGCGCCGTGGTCGGGGTCGCGCAGCAGGTCGAGGTCGGAGTGGGCGTGCATGTCGATGAAGCCGGGGGAGAGGACCAGGCCCTCCGCGTCCAGCTCCCGCATGGCGCGCGGGCGCTGGCAGCCGGCCGCGGCGGCCTCCTTGACGATCGAGACGATCCGGCCGCCGTCGATCACCACATCGGCCCGGTACGACGCCTCGCCGCTGCCGTCGACGACGTCGGCGTCCCGGATGACCAGGTCCTCCATGTCCCGCCTCTCACCGGCTCCCAGAAGAGCATCTCCTAGAAGAACGTCTCCTAGAAGAACGTACGGACGTAGTCGACGACCGTCCCGTCCGCCTCGGCCACCGGGATCAGCTGCCACTTGTCGAAGGACGTGCACGGGTGGGACAGACCGAGGCCGATCCAGTCGCCGACCTCGATGTCCGCGCCCGGTTCCGTGCGCAGCCAGGTGTGCTGGTCGGACAGGCCGGTCACGGCGATGCCGGCGGCCGGTCGCTCGACACCGTTCCGGCGCACCACCTGCGCGGTGGCCAGGTCCAGGTCGTGGGCGGCGTCGCGCTTGCCCGCGTTGGCGAAGGCCTGCTCGGGGGCGGGCCGGGAGACGACCTGCGCCCACAGCCGGAAGGCGGGCTCCAGGGCGCCTTCCCCGGGCACGCGGGTGAAGGGGGTGAGCCTGCGGTAGTGCCCGTCGTCGTGCGAGACGTACGCCCCCGAACGCAGCAGCTTCAGCACCGGCGCGGACAGCTCGGGGAGCTCGGCGAGGACGTCGGACACCGCGTCGAACCAGGCGCTGCCGCCCGCGCTGACGATGATCTCCTCGGCCGTCCCGAACCGTCCGCCCTTGTCGAGCTCCACGGCGAGCGCCACCAGCCGCCGCAGATACGCCCGCACGCGCTCGGTGTCCGCCCGCGGCACCTCGCCCTCGTACCCCGCGACGCCCACGAGCCGCAGCGTCCGGGTCCCGGCCACCGCGGCGGCGACGGCCCGTGCCTCCGCCTCCGCGCGCACACCGGTCCGGGCCCCGTCGCCCGCGCCCAGCTCGACCACGACGTCCACGGGGCGGGCGCCGCCGTGGTCGCGCAGGGCGGTGTCCATCAGCTCGACGCCGCGCACGGAGTCGACGTAGCAGACGAACCGGAAGCCGGGGTCGGCGGCGAGTTCCGCGGCGATCCACCGAAGAGCCGGGGCGTCCACCAGCTCGTTGGCGAGGAAGACCCGCTGGATGCCGAACTCCCGGGCGACGCGGACCTGATGGGGCATCGCGAGCGTGATGCCCCAGGCGCCGTGCTCGATCTGGCGGTGGAAGAGCTGCGGGGCCATGGAGGTCTTGCCGTGCGGGGCGAAGGCGAGGCCGTGCCGGGCGGTGTACGTCTGCATGAGCTCCAGGTTGTGCGCGAGCCGCTCGGCGGAGAGGACGAGGACGGGGGTGGGGAAGCCGTCCGTGAAGAGGTTGCGGCGCTGGGCGGCCAGCTCGCCGACGGTGAGGCCGTCGGCGTCCGGCGGGAGGCCCTTGAAGCGGTGGTCGACGCGGTCCTCGGCCAACCGGGCGAGCGCTTCGGTGCTCATGGAGCCCCTCTCTCGACCGTTGCACTCTCTGCAACGGTCATTGCATGTGTTGCCAACTGGTGTCTAGCATCTCGCCGACACCGGGTCAACGGAGGCGCTACCCGGCCATCGGACAGGAGTCATCATCAACGACGCTGCTTACGTCTCGTCCGTTGCGCACGACCGCGTGGGTCTTGTGGAGACCGTGGACGTCGTGGCGCTCGGCGAGTCCATGGTCACCTTCCTGCCCGGCGGGCCGGGCCGCCTCGCGGACGTGCCCTCCTTCGACCGGGCGATCGGCGGCGCCGAGTCCAACGTGGCCTGCGTGCTGGCCGCCGCCGGTCACAGCGCCCGCTGGGTCGGCCGGGTCGGCACCGACGGCTTCGGTGACCACCTGGTGGAGCGGATCGCCGGGTACGGCGTCGACGTCTCGTCCGTGCGCCGGGACCCGGCCCGCCCGACCGGTGTGTACTTCCGCACGGCCGGTGACCGGGGCACGGGCGCACACGAGGTCGCGTACTACCGGGCGGGTTCGGCGGCCTCGGCGATGTCCGTGGACAACGTGGACCGGACGGCGGTACGCGCCGGCCGGGTCCTGCACCTGTCCGGCATCACGGCCGCGCTGTCGCAGGAGTGCCTCCGGCTGATGTACGAACTGACCGCGCCGGGCCCGTGCCGCCCGTTGGTCTCCTTCGACGTCAACTACCGGCCCGCGTTGTGGCGCGACGCCGAGGGACCGCGCGTACTGCTCGAACTCGCGCGCCGCGCGGACATCGTCTTCGTGGGGGACGACGAGGCACGGGACGCCTGGGGACTGCACGGCGGACGGTCCATCCTGGGAGCGCTGCCCGGACCGGCGACCGTCGTCGTCAAGCAGGGCGGGGGCGGAGCAACCGCCTTCGACAAGAACGGCGGCGGCATGGAGGACGCCGACGGCACCGCGACGTTCGCCCGCGCCCCGAAGGTCGACGTCGTCGCCCACGTCGGCGCGGGCGACGCCTTCGCCGCGGGCTTCCTCTCCGGAACCCTGCGCTGCCTGCCCCTCAAGACGCGGCTGAGGTACGGCCACCTCTTCGCCGCCGCGACCCTCACCACCCCCGCCGACCTGGCCACCCCACCCACCCGGGACCACGCCGACCGCCTGACCGCCCTGGACGACACCGCATGGGGGAGACTGCGACTCGCCCCCGGCTGGACGCAGGCCGAGTGGGACGAGGAGGAGGCGAACACCCCATGAGCCAGACCGTCGACCGCGCCCTGAGCATCCTGCCCCTGCTCGCGGAAGGCCCCGCCGACCTCGGCCAGGTCGCCGACCGCCTCGGCGTGCACAAGTCCACGGCACTGCGCCTCCTGCGCACCCTGCACGAACACGGCCTGGTCTACCGCCAGTCCGACCAGCGCTACCGCCTCGGCGCCCGCCTCTTCGCCCTCGCCCAGGAGGCGATGGAGAACCTCGACATCCGCGAGATCGCCCACCCCCACCTCGCACGGCTCAACGAGACCTGCGGTCACACCGTGCACCTCGCCGTGTACGAGGAGGGCGAGGTGCTCTACATCGACAAGGTGGAGAGCCGCTACCCCGTCCGCATGTACTCGCGGATCGGCAGGCCCGTCGCCATCACGGTCGCGGCCGTCGCGAAACTCCTCCTCGCCGACCTTCCCGAGGCCGAGCGCCGCGCCGTCGCGGACCGGCTCGACTACCCCCTGTACACGCCCCGTTCGACCCCGAACGCCGAGGCCTTCCTCAAGGAGCTGGCCACCGTGCGCGAACAGGGCTGGGCCACCGACCTCGGTGGCCACGAGGAGTCCATCAACTGCGTCGCCGCCCCGATCCGCGGCGCCGACGGCCGGGTGGTCGCCGCCATGTCGGTGTCCGCGCCGAACGTGGTCGTCACCGCCGAGGAACTCCTCACCCTGCTCCCGCAGGTCCGCCGTACCGCGGACGCGATCAGCGGCGAGTACTCCGGACGAACGCCCGTGCCGGACCCCCCGAAGGATCCCGCGTAGGACCCGCAAAGGACTCCGCATGACCGAGAAGACCGCGCTCACCCCGAAGACGCACACCACGCCGCCTGCGAGGTTCTCGCACGGCGTGAAGAAGGGCAACATCCTCCAGGTCGCCGGTCAGGTCGGCTTCCTGCCCGCCGAGGACGGCCGGCCCCCGACGCCCGCCGGCCCCTCCCTGCGCGAGCAGACCCTCCAGACCCTCGCCAACGTCAAGGCGATCCTCGAAGAGGGCGGCGCGAGCTGGGACGACGTGATGATGATCCGCGTCTATCTGACGGACGTGGACCACTTCGCCGAGATGAACGACATCTACAACACCTACTTCGAGGAGCAGGGCCTCACCCAGCCGCCCGCCGCCCGCACCACGGTCTACGTCGGCCTCCCGGCCGGCCTCCTCATCGAGGTCGACGCGCTCGCCGTCCTCGGCTGAGCCACTGACGAGCCCTCACCTCCCGCACCCCCGCCCCTCCGCCGACGGTACGGCGACCCCCACCCCCGGGCCGCCGTACCGCGATCCCCCCTGCCCGAAAGCACCATGAACCTACGTAGAGGACCCCCGTATGTCCTTTCCTCCCGCCCAGCTCGCCGCGACCGCCCCCACCGCCCCGCCACCCCACACCGGAGGCCTGCTCCTCCTCGTGCCCGGCACCCCCGGTCTGCTCGCGGTCGCGGCCCTCGGCATAGCCCTGTTGCTGTTCCTGATCACCAAGGTCCGGCTGCAGCCCTTCGTGGCGCTCCTCGCCGTCTCCACGGCCGTGGGCCTGCTCGCCGGACTGCCGGTCACCGAACTCTTCGGCACCGTCCAGCGCTCCGACGCCGTCTCCACCATCGAGTCGGGCATGGGCGGCATCCTCGGCCACGTCGCGATCATCATCGGCCTCGGTACGATGCTCGGCGCGATCCTGGAGGTCAGCGGCGGAGCCGAGGTACTGGCCGCCCGCCTCCTCGGCCTGTTCGGCGAGCGGCGCGCCCCCCTCGCCATGGGCTTGACCGGCCTGATCTTCGGCATCCCGGTCTTCTTCGACGTGGGCATCTTCGTCCTGGCGCCGCTCGTCTACGCGGCCGCCAGGCGCGACGGCAAGTCGATCCTCCTCCACTGCCTCCCGCTGCTCGCCGGCCTCTCCATGACCCACGCCTTCCTGCCCCCGCACCCCGGCCCGGTCGCCGCCGCGGGCCTGCTGCACGTCCAGCTCGGCTGGGTCGTCCTGATGGGCATCGTCTGCGGCGTCCCGGCCGTACTGGCCGCCTGGGCGTTCTCCGCCTGGATCGGACGGCGGATCTTCGTCGCCGTACCGCAGGACATGGCCGACGCGGCGGAGGAGGCGAGGCGGGCGGTCGTGGCGGAGCAGCGGGCCCAGGGTGTGGCACCCCGGGAGCACCCGGTACCGCTCGCCACGGTCCTGGCCGTCATCGGCACACCCCTGATCCTCATCCTCGCGGCCACCTTCTCCTCGATCGCCCTGGACCCGTCCCCCGCCCGCTCGGTCCTGGAGTTCTTCGGCAACCCGTTCGTGGCCCTGACCCTGGCCCTCCTCCTCGCCTCCTACCTCCTGGGAATCCGCCGGGGCTGGTCCCGCGAGTCCCTGGGGACGGTCTCGACGTCCTCGCTCAAGCCCGTCGGCAACATCCTGCTGGTGGTCGGCGCGGGCGGGATCTTCGGCGCCGTGCTGAAGGCGAGCGGGGTGGCGCAAGCGCTGTCGGACACCTTCCACGGCGTGGGTCTGCCGGTGATCGCGCTGTCGTACCTGATCTCGCTGGTCCTGCGGGTGGCCCAGGGCTCGGCGACGGTCGCGATCGTGACGACGGCGGGCATCGTGGCCCCCCTGCTGGCGGAGGGCCACCACTCCCAGCCCTTCGTGGCCCTGGTCATCATGGCCGTGTCCGCAGGCTCGATCTTCGCCTCGCACGTCAACGACGGCGGCTTCTGGATGGTGGCCAAGTACTTCGGCATCAGCGAACGCGACACCCTGCGGACGTGGACGGTCCTGGAATCGGTGCTGTCGGTGGCGGGATTCGCGGTGGCGGCGGCGGTGAGTGTGTTCGTGTGAGTGTGACGTGAGGGAACCCGGGGATGGGCGGGCTGACTGGTTCCGGCACAGGGAAGTCGTCCATACTGCCGCCGTGGAGCAGCGCATAGGAGCGAGCAGCAAGCCGTCCAAGGCCGAGCCGTTGAAGGCCGAGCCCGTGACGGGCGCCGGTTTCGACCCGGCGTTCATCCCCGGTATCACGGCCCCGGCACCGGCGAAGCCCGACGAGCCGGAGCCACAGGCCGCGGAGGCGTCGGCGGAGCCGGTGGAGTCGGCGGAGCCGGAGGACTCGAAGGCGCCCGAGGAGACCTCGGAGACCGACGAGACCACGGACGACGCGACCACGGCCGGCGGCCCGGTCTTCGAGGCGTCCGACCGCCGCGCGAAGATCGTGGCCGACCGCAAGGGCGTCCGCCTCCGCCTGGACGAGGAGTCCTGCGAGTTCCGCTGGGACGAGATCGCGGCGGTCGAGACGGAGTCCCCCCGCTTCGGCAAGCGCTACACGATCACCGTGCACACCCCGGACCGCCGCTGGTACCCGATCGAGATCGAGGCCACGTCGAAGTCCCGCTTCAAGGAGTGGGACGAGCAACTGGACGCGGTGCTCGACGCGTACTTCGAGGACGCCGGCTGACCCGCCGTCGCCCCGCCCGCCCGTTCCGTCGTCTCCGGTCGTCCGGCGCACACCGGCCGGAGCCGGAGCGGACGGGGGCCCAGGGGGTGGGGACGGCCACGGCTCGCAACCGGCGAACGGTCCCTGGCGGGCGAGCAGGGCCGCTGGCATGATCCCGCGCATGACATCCCAGCCACGGGTTCAGGTCCCGCCACGGTACGCACGAGTCAACGCCTGGGTGATCAGCCGGGACACCGAAGCGGAAGTGCACTTCCTGAAGTCGGCGTTCGGAGCGGTCGAGACCCCGGGCTCCCGGATGCTCGATCCCGACGGCGACATCGGTCACGTCGAGGTCGAGATCGGCGAGAGCGTCCTCATGCTCTTCGACGCCAAGCCGGGCTGGCCGTCGACGCCGGCGCACCTGCGCGTCTATGTCGATGACGTCCGTGCGGCCGTGGAGCAGGCCGGCGCGGCCGGCGCCCGGGTGGTGACCCGTCCGACCCTGCTCGCCTTCGGTGAGCGGGTGGCCCGTGTCCGCGACCCCCAGGGACACCTGTGGTGGTTGCACGAACGGGTGGAGGACGTCGCACCTGAGGAGTTGGCCGGCCGCTTCGCCGATCCGGCCGCCCAGGAGGCCATGGCCTACGTCCAGCGAACGCTGCGCGAAGAACTGGGGACGGCCCGCACGGACCAGCCGTAACGCATCCGGAGCCGTTCGACGCCGAGTGGGCGGCAGCAGACTCTGGGTGCGGAACGACGACGCCCGGGCCGGAAGCCCGGGCGTCGTGGCCGGCCGGACCTCACCTCACGGCAGCGCGTGCACGTGCGCCCCCACCGCGCTCGACCACGCGTTCCCCGCCGACGCGTCCCAGTTCGTGGACCAGGTCATCGCGCCGCGCAGGTCGGGGTAGGTCCTGGACGGCTTGAAGGTGCCGCAGCCGGTGCCTGCCGTCAGGCAGTCCAGGGCGTTGTTCACGACCGTCGGTGAGACGTAGCCGCTGCCCGCCGCGCTCGTCGAGGCCGGAAGACCGAGGCCGACCTGGGACGGGGCGAGGCCGCCTTGCAGCTGGATGCAGGCCAGGGCGGTCAGGAAGTCGACCGACCCCTGGCTGTAGACCTTGCCGTCGCAGCCCAGCATCGAACCGCTGTTGTAGTACTGCATGTTGACGACGGTGAGGATGTCCTTGATGTTCAGCGCCGTCTGGAAGTAGGCGTTCGATGTCGACTGCATGTCGATCGTCTGCGGGGCCATCGTGATGATCAGGGACGGGCCCGCCTTCGACGACAGGGACCGGAGCGCCTGGGTCATGTACGTGGCGTTCAGGCCGTTCTCCAGGTCGATGTCCACGCCGTCGAATCCATACGTCTGCATCAGCGAGTACACCGAGTTCGCGAAGTTCGTCGCCGATGCCGAGTCGCTCACCGACACCGTGCCGTTCTGGCCGCCGATCGAGACGACGACCTTCTTGCCGGCCGCCTGCTTGGCCTTGATGTCCGCCTTGAACTGGTCGACCGTGTAGCCGCCCAGGCCGGACGAGTCCAGATTGAAGGTCACGGCACCCGGCGTCGACGTGGCGTCCGCGAAGGCCACCGCGATGATGTCGTACGACGACGGGACACCCGACAGCTTCTGCACCGTCGCGCCGTTGTTGAAGTTCTGCCAGTAGCCCGTCACCGCGTGCTTGGGCAGGGCCCCGCCGGTTCCGCCCCCGCCCGTGCCGGAAGACGCCGTCGTGGCCGTCACCGGCGTCGACTTCGCCGACTCGCCCGCCGCGTTCACCGCCGTCACCTGGAAGGCGTACGACGTGGCGGCGGTCAGTCCGGTCACCGTCGCCGAAGTGCCGGACACCGCCGTCGCCTTCGTGCCGTCGCGGTAGACGTTGTAGCCCGTCGCGCCGGACACCGGGGACCAGGACAGGGAGACCGAGGACGACGTCGTACCCGAGACCGAGAGTCCGGACGGCGTGGACGGGACCGTCGGGCCGGGGTCGCCTCCCGCGCCGCCGTCGGGGCCGTAGACCGAGACGTCGTCGGCGTAGTAGGCCGCCTGGCCGTACCAGCCGTGGGTGTAGACCGTGACCGACGTCGTCGACGCGCCCGTCGTGAACGTGGTCGACAGCTGTTTCCAGGCGGAGCTGTCCGGGGTCCACGTGGACACGTCCGTCGTGCCCGTACCCGTCACGCCCAGGTAGGAGTAGCCGCCCTGCACCCACCCGCTCAGTGTGTACGTCGAGCCGGGCTTGACCGGGACCGTCTGGGTGCACTGGGCGTCGTCCTGGCCCGCCGGGGTCGCCTTCAGTGCCGACGAGCCGGAGTGGACCGGCGAGGAGACCGTCGTACCGCTGCCCGCGGTACAGGTCCAGTGGGTCAGGCCCGACTCGAAGCCCGCGTTCCTGACGTTGTTGACGTCCGCCGCGGAGGCGGGGCCCGCAGCCGCGGTGAGGCCCGCGACGGCGAGGGCCAGGGCGGTGGCCGCCGGCCACAGGGTGATTCGGCGTCCACGGGGTCTGGGTATGCCTGGTGCACGGTCCACTGGGGCCTCCGGTGGGGGAAGTCGACGAGTTCGGCGCGCGAGGGAGCCTCGGGGAGGGGAGAAGAGCGGTGGCCACCGTTGGGCTACAAGTTGGTCCAGACCAATCTGGGTGTCAAGAGGTTCAGACCAAAACTGTTTCCGGGTATCCGCTCAAGCTGTCCGGATTTGGCGGGAGTTGTGACCGGGAAGTTCCACGCGAGCTTCACCAACGCTGTTCTCCGGCCATACGGGCGTGGATACAGTGCTCAGGTAGTCACGCAGTGAAGTCGTCCTGGCACACGGGAGTTACCCCGGTGGGCCGGCGGGTGTGAAGAGCGGGGAGCTGCGCGTGCCAACTGCCATCGCCGTGACCAGTGCCGACATGGCGCTGCCGGCGCAGGACGAACGGACCATGCCGGCCGTCGTGCTCGGCGGCCTCGACCAGCGGCCACTGGAGCAGGCGCTCACCGAACTGCACACCCTGACCGAGCAGTACGGCTATGTCGTGGTCGTCTGCTCCGCCGCCACTCCGGAACCCGTCGTACGGCGTCTGCACACCCTGCGCTCGCTGCTGGAGAGCGACCGCATCGCCGTCTTCCGGCCCGAACTGCCGCCCCTCGGCGTCGCCGTGCTCGCCCGCCAGCTGCGCCAGCTGGCCTCCTGCGACCTGAGCCCGGGAGTCCTCGCCTCCGCCGGGCGGCTGCTCACCCACTACGTCCACGCGGGGGCCGTCCTCGGCTCCGTCGCCAAGCTGGACCGGGTCCCGGTCGGGCTGAAGGCACACGCCAAGTCCTGGATGCCCGGCAGTCAGTTCGCCGTGCTCGCCCATCCGGAACCGCAGCTGGTCAAGGTCGGACCGGGCGTCACCCTCAAGGGGCCCGAATTCAACACCTGGATGCTCGTCGCCAAGGGGCAGCAGACGCAGGGCGACTGGGTCGCCGGCCTCGCCGGGCAGTGGAGCGTGCACGGCCTGCGCGAGGTCCCCCTGCCCGCCGAGTCCACGGCGTGGTGGGGGACGGCCCGGATCACCGAGTTCTGCAGCTACCTCGCCGACCTGTCCGTTCTGTATCAACTCGTCACATCGGTGCGGCAGGCCGGCTGCCACTGGTGCGGCCTGGACGTCATCGGAGACCGCTGTGTCTTCTGCTCCGCCACCCCGCCCGCCGGTGAACCCGCCGCGCCCCGCGCCCTGGAACAGCGCACGTCCGCCTGACCGCACGCACACGACTCACATCCCGCTCGACCGATTCCCCCAATGAGGTTGCACGGTTCATGAACTCCCGTCAGCGCCGCGGCGTGATACTCCTGATCCTGTCGGTCCTGTGCGCTCTCGGCGCGTTCGCCGGTGTGCTCTCCGTCGTCCACGACGTGAATTCCAAGGTCGGGCCCGAGGTCACGGCCTATCGGGTCCGGTCCGACGTGAAGCCGTACACCGCCTTGGACGCCGGCCAGTTCGAGAAGACCCGGATGCCGAAGCGCTGGCTGTCCGGGAACGCCGTCACCGATCTCCACCAGATCCAGGGCAAGATCGCCGTCACCACCCTGCGCGCGGGCTCACTGCTCCAGACCGACATGATCGTCGACCAGCCCGCCCTCCAGCCCGGACAGCAGGAGGTCGCCATCATGATCGACGCGGCGACCGGCGTGGCCGGGAAGATCACCCCGGGGGCGCGGGTCAATGTCTATGCCACGTTCGAGGGGAAGAAGGACGGCGACCCCGACCAGTCGAAGATCATCGTGACCAACGCGCGCGTCCTCGACGTCGGCCGGATCACCGCCCTCGACCCCGACAGCGGCAAGAACCAGCAGCAGCCCACCGAGGCCGTCCCCATCACCTTCGCGCTGTCCACCCTCGACGCCCAGCGCATCACCTACGCCGAGTCCTTCGCCCAGCGCGTCCGGCTCGCCCTGGTGGCCCCCGGCGGCGAGACCAGCGTTCCCGACAAGGACCGCACCTACGAACTCGCGACGGACAAGTGAGAGGCGGCCCGCATGCCCACCAGGATCCTCCCGGCCGGCGCGGACCCGGATGCCGTCCGCTCCCTCACCACCCTGCTCAGCCAGCTCCCCGACGCCGAACCACAGCCACCGGTGACCGACTCCACCCAGCTGGTGGACGCCCTCGCCCGGCTCGCCGCCGACTCGGTGGACGAACTGCCCGAGGTCGTGGTCGTCCACGAGCGGATCGGCCCGGTTCCGGCCCTGGAGCTGATCCGCGAGGTCGCCCTGCGCTTCCCCGCCGTCGGCGTCATCCTCGTCACCACCGACACGAGCCCCGGCCTGTTCTCCGCCGCGATGGACTCCGGCGCCCGCGGCCTGGTCGCGCTCCCGCTGTCGTACGAGGAACTCGCCAGCCGCGTCCACGCCGTCGCCCAGTGGTCGACGGGGGTACGCCGCCACCTCGGCCACAGCGCGGACGTGTTCGGCGGAGTCGGCGGTACGGTCGTCACGGTCAGCGGCGCCAAGGGCGGCGTGGGAGCGACGCTGGCGGCCATCCAGCTGGCCCTCGCCGCGCAGGCCTCCGGGCGGGCGACCGCCCTGGTCGACCTGGACCTCCAGACCGGTGACATCGCCTCCTACCTGGACATCCAGTTCCGCCGGTCCGTGGTCGACCTCGCCACCATCACCGACATCTCGCCCCGCGTCCTCGCCGACGCCGTCTTCCGCCACGACACCGGGCTCGCCCTGCTCCTCGCCCCCGCCGAGGGCGAACGCGGCGAGGAGGTCACCGACCGCGCCGCCCGCCAGATCGTCAGCGCGCTGCGCTCCCGCTACGACGTGGTCGTCGTGGACTGCGGCGCCCAGTTGAGCGGTGCGGGTGCGGCGGCGGTGGAGATGGCCGACACCGCACTGCTGGTGACCACCCCGGACGTGATCTCCGTACGGGCGGCCAAGCGGACCGTACGGATGTGGGACCGGCTGCAGATCCGCAAGGCCGAGGAGACCACGGCGGTCGTCAACCGGCACACCCGCGGCACGGAGATCCAGCCGGCGCTGGTGCAGCGCATCACCGGGACCGCTCTGGCGCGTACCGCCGTCCCCGCCAACTTCAAGGAGCTGCAGGGAGTGGTGGACGCCGGGCGGCTGCACGAGCTGGACAGCAGGAGCACGGTGAAGCAGGCGCTGTGGGCGCTCGCCGGGGAACTGGGGCTGGTGAAGGCGGCCGAGGGGGCGCATCGCGGCAGCGGACGGGGCCCGGTCGGATTCCGGCGGCGGAAGGAGTGAGCGCTCCATGAGGAGGAGAGGGCCGGGCGGGGACCGGGGACAGGTGAGCATCGAGTTCCTGGGCATGACACCGCTGATCATTCTGACCCTGGTGCTCGTGTGGCAGGCCGTACTGGTGGGGTACACCTTCACGCTGGCCGGGAATGCCGCGGACGAGGGGGTGCGTGCGGGGACGGCGGCGCCGCGGGGGGCGCGCAGCGAGGTGTGCGAGCAGGCGGCGCTGAAGCATGTGTCGAAGGCGTGGCGAGGGGGAGCCGAGGTGAGCGGGTGCGACGGGACCGGCTATGTGACCGTGGACGTGAAGCTCAGGGTCCCGGTCCTCTTTCCCGGCCTCATCGACTTCCCGGCCCACGTGACCGGCCACGCCGGTGCCGTCGAAGAGGTGAAGGACTGAGATGTCATACCGGCGGGGACGGCGGGGACGGCGGGACACGGGCCAAGTCGCCATCGAGTACCTGGGATTCCTCCCGGTCCTCCTGATCGTGGCCATGGCGGGCGTCCAGATCGGGGCGATCGCCTACGCCGCCGAGCAGGCCAGTACGGCGGCCAGGGCGGGGGCGCGGGCGGCGTCGCTCGAACAGTCGTACACACAGGCCTGCGCGGAAGCCGTCAGCGGGCCGCTCACGGTCTCGTGCGTCGGCGACAAGGGCGCCGACTCGGTCACCGTCACCGCCACCGTGGACATCCCCCAGATCGTCCCCGGCTGGCACTTCGACCCCGCCCGCAAGAAGGCCACCATGCCGCTCGACCACTAGGCGAGGAGCCGCCGACATGAGCCTGCGGGCACGCATCACCACTCCGGAGGAGCACGGCAGCCGGGGCGAGGACGGGCATCTGGTCGCCTCCTACCGGGCCAAGCTGCTGGAGGAGATCGACCTCGCGGAGATGAGTTCGCTGGCCGCCGCCGAGCGCCGGGCCCGGCTGGAGCGGGTGCTCGGGCACATCATCAGCCGTGAGGGACCGGTGCTGTCGACGGTCGAGCGCTCGCAGCTGATCCGCCGGGTCGTGGACGAGGCACTGGGCCTCGGCATCCTGGAGCCTCTGCTGGAGGACGCCTCGATCACCGAGATCATGGTCAACGGCCCCGACGCGATCTTCGTGGAACGCGGCGGCCGGGTCGAGCAGTTGCCGCTCCGGTTCGCCTCCGCCGACCAGCTGATGCAGACCATCGAGCGGATCGTCTCCACGGTGAACCGCAGGGTCGACGAGTCGAACCCGATGGTGGACGCCCGCCTGCCCTCAGGCGAACGCGTCAACGTCATCATCCCGCCGCTGTCGCTGACCGGCCCGATCCTGACCATCCGCCGCTTCCCGCGCTCCTTCACCCTGCAGGAGCTGGTCGCCTTCGGCTCGCTGGACGAGCACATGGTGTACCTGCTGGCGGGGCTGGTGCAGGCGAAGTTCAACGTCATCGTGTCGGGGGCCACGGGCACCGGGAAGACGACCCTGCTCAACGCCCTCTCCGGGCTCATCCCGTCCCACGAGCGCATCATCACCATCGAGGACTCCGCCGAACTCCAGCTCCAGCAGACGCACGTGGTCCGTCTGGAGTCCCGGCCGCCGAACGTCGAGGGCAAGGGGCAGGTCACCATCCGCGACCTGGTCCGCAACTCGCTGCGGATGCGCCCCGACCGGATCGTGGTCGGCGAGGTCCGCGGCGGCGAGTCCCTCGACATGCTCCAGGCGATGTCGACGGGCCACGACGGATCGCTCGCGACGGTCCACGCGAACAGCGCGGAGGACGCGCTCACCCGGCTCCAGACCCTCGCCTCCATGTCCGACGTCGAGGTCCCCTTCGTCGCGCTGCACGACCAGATCAACAGCGCGGTCGACGTCATCGTCCAGCTCACCCGGTTCGCCGACGGCGCCCGCCGGATCACCGAGATCGCGCTCCTCGACAGCCACGGCGGGGAGCCGTACCGGCTCGCGACCGCGGCCCGGTTCGACGCCCGGCCCATGACCCCCGACGGCCGCGTGTACGGCGCCTTCCAGTACTTCCCGCTGCCCCGCCGTACCGCCGACCGCCTCTACATGGCGAGCCAGCCCGTCCCGCAGGCCTTCGGAGTCGCCCACACCGCGGACCAGCTCGCCACCCGAGAAGCCAGGTAGGCCCCCATGGAACTCCACACCCTCGTCCAGCTCACCACCGGCGTGACGCTGCTGGCCTGCGTCCTGGCGGTGGCCGGCGCGCACGCCTACACCTCGGGCCGCGCCCAGCGCGCCGCCCTCGTGGACCGGCTCACCCACACCGGCCCGGTCCCGGCGGCCGGCCGCCGGCGCCGCTTCCGCGACCTCGACCGGCGGCTGCGCCGTACCCGCGCCGGCCGCCGGCTGGAACTGCGCCTGGCGGCGACCGGTCTGGACGTCACCCCCGGCGAGTTCTTCGTCGGCATGCTCGCCACGGTCACCGCGCTCTGGCTGATCGGCCAGGCCACCCTGGCCCCCTTCTTCGGCCCGATCGCCGGCCTGCTCGGCATCTGGGCGGCGGTCCAGTTCCTCAACTGGCAGCGCCAGAAACGTATCGAGCGCTTCATCAACCAGCTCCCCGAACTGGCCCGCATCCTGGCCAACGCCACCCAGGCCGGCCTGGCCCTGCGCACCGCGATCGGCATGGCGGCGGAGGAACTGGAGGCCCCGGCGGGCGAGGAACTGGGCAAGGTGGCCGACCAGCTGGCCATCGGCCACTCCCTCGACGACGCGCTCGGCGAACTAGCCGACCGCCTGCCGTCCCGCGAGCTGGTCGTCCTGGTCACCACCTTGGTCCTCTCGAACCGCGCCGGCGGCCAGGTCGTGTCCGCCCTGCGGAACCTGACCGAGACCCTGGAGGAACGCAAGGAGACCCGGCGCGAGATCCGCACCCAGCTGAGTCAGGTGACGATGACGTCGTACGCCGTCCCCGTCCTGGGGGTGGGCGCGCTGTTCCTGATGAACGGCGTGAAGGACGGCGCGCTGGCCCGCATGACCGGCTCACCGGCCGGCCAGGCCTGCGTGCTCATCGCCTTCGCGATGTACGCGGTCGGATTCGTCCTCATCCGCCGCCTGAGCCGGATCGACGTGTGAGGGAGGTGGCCCGGTGCTCGCATTCCTGCTCGCCCTGCTGACGGGCCTCGGCGTCTGGGGCGCCTTCGCGGGCATCCGCATGTACCGCGCGGACGCGAAACTCCCCGGTGACCTGGCGGTGGCCCTCGAGGTCGGCGCCACCCGCACCGGCGCGGTGGGCTCGGTCATCGACCGGATGGGCATGCGCTACGCCCCCGCCGTGCTGCGCCTGATGGGTCCGCGCCTGGTCGCGAAGTACCGCCGCAGGATCGACCTCGCCGGCAACCCCGGAGGCCTGACCATCGACCGCTACGCGGCCCGCCGCGCGGTCTACGGCGCGCTGGGGGCCGTGGGCTTCCTCGTCTTCCTGCTGCGCGGCCAGTGGTTCGTGGCCGTCCTCCTGCTCCTGTTCGGGGCGTTCTGGACGGAGGTCGGCATCTGGTCGGCGATCCGGGTCCGCAAGGACGTCATCGAGCGCACCCTGCCGGACTTCCTGGACGTGCTGGCGGTGGTGGTCAGCGCGGGGCTCGGCTTCCGCCAGGCCCTGGACCGGGTGGCCTCCCGCTACGAGGGCCCCTGGGCGGACGAACTGCGCATCACCCTCCGCCAGATGGACCTCGGCATGAGCCGCCGCCAGGCCTTCGCGGAACTGAGGCGGCGCAACGACTCGGAACAGGTGGCGATGTTCGTGACGGCACTGCAGCAGGGGGAGGAGCTGGGCGCGCCCATCGTGGACACGCTGGTCTCCCTGGCGAAGGACATGCGCCGCACCGACGCGCAGAACGCCCGCCGTAAGGCCGCCCGCGCGGTGCCCAAGGCAACGCTGATGATCACCACGTTCATGGTCCCGGCCACCATGCTCCTGCTGGGCGCGGGCCTGATCCTCGGCTCCGGAGTGGACTTCGGCTCCCTCACGGGGAAGTGAGGCGGACATGACGGTGACGGGGTGGACGGGGCGTGGGCGAACCTCGGTCCTCGAGGGCCGCCTGAGCCGGCTGAAGGGGGTCGGGACCTGGTTCCCACGGCGTCGGAGGCCGACCGCCGGTACCGCGCATCCCGCCACCGCCACCCCTGAACCCTCGGAGAAGATCCAGGTCAGCGCACTGCAGGCGATGTGCCGGCAGGTCTTCGGCTTCCGCCTGGCCATGATCGCCGTGGCCGCCCCCGCCGCCCTGCTCAACGCGGCCCCCGGCCTGGGCGTCCGCCTGGTCGGCGCGGCCGTGGTCGTCACCTTCATGGTGTCCTACGTCCTCTTCCGCGACTGGGAACGCTTCGGCCCCCTCCTCCTGCGCCACCCCGGCCTCCTGGCCGCCGACACCCTCTTCGGCTCGCTCCTCCTGATCTCGGCGGGCCCGGACACCACCCTGGCCTACGTCAGCGTCTGCACCCCGCTCCTGGCAGGCCTGGTCTACAGCTGGCGCGGCGCGGCCTGCTTCGCCTCCCTGCAGTCCCTGATCCTGCTCCTGGTCCACGCCACCCTGAAGGCCGACCGCCACGCGCCGGTCGCCGAGGCGTTGCTCCTGCCAGGCCTGTGCGTCATCGCCGGTGCCATGGGTTCGACCCTGCGCAACCTGATGCTCCGCTTCGGTGCGGCGACCCAGGCCCTGACGACGGTCCAGGCGCGTCTGGCGGCGGCGGAGGCGGTGAGCGCGGAACGCGCCCGGCTGGCCCGCGAGATGCACGACTCCGTCGCCAAGACCCTCTACGGCGTGGCCCTCGCGGCGGACGGCCTGGCGACGACGGCCTCCGCCGAGGCCCCCGACCCGGCCCGCATCAGGGAACAGGCGGAACTGGTCTCCCGCTCGGCCCGCAGGGCGGCGGCGGAGTCGAGGGCACTGCTGACGGACCTGCGCCGAGAGCGTCCGGACGCACCGGGGGAGACGTCCTTCTGGTCCGAACTGACCACATCCGTCAGCGACTTCGCCCAGCGTACGGGCCTGCGGGTCACCTGTTCCCGGCCACGGACTCCGGACGTCCCGGATTCCACGCTGGCCTCGTTGCCCGCGCCCGTGGCCCGCGACCTCCTCTCCATCGCCACGGAAGCGCTGGAGAACGCCCAGCGTCACGCGGGCGCGACCCGCGTCGACGTCCACGCGGGGGTGTACGACGACGTGCTGCGCCTCACGATCCGCGACGACGGCCGGGGCCTCCCGCCCGGCACGACACTCGAACGGCTCCGCGACCGCGGCCACTTCGGCCTGCTCGGCATGGTGGAACGCGCCGCGCAGGCGGGTGCCCGGATCCGTATCGGCCGAGGCGGCCACGAACGGGGCACGGAGGTCCGTGTGGAACTCCCGCTGCCGGCCCCGCGCAACCCCGGCCCATCCCCCCGAAACCCCTGAGAGGAGGCGGACCATGCAGCACGGTCACCCCTGGCCGGAGCCCCCCGCGCCGCCGCCCCCGCCGTTGCGGCTGCTGGTGGCCGACGACAACCCCGTGGTCCGGGCGGGCCTGACGGCCCTGCTGTCGGGTCGCGAGGACACCACGGTGGTGGCGGAGGCCGCGGACGGCCGCGAGGCCTACGAGGCGGCGCTGCGGCACCGCCCCGACGTGATCCTCCTCGACGTCCGGATGCCCGGAGTCGACGGAATCTCGGCATTGCCGCACCTGGTACGGCTGGCGCCGGTCATGATGCTCACCTACAGCCACGAGACGGAGACCGTGCGGGAGGCGTTGCGGCTGGGGGCGGGGGGATACCTGGTGCACGGCGAGTTCACGACGGAGCAGTTGGCGCGGGCGGTGCGGGATGTCAGGGAGGGCCGGCCCCATGTGACACCGGGGGCGGCGAAGGCGTTGCTGGCCGACCTGCGGGTGAGTGCACCTGCACACGCCGAACCTCAAGTACCGGACGTTTTAGGGGAAAACTGGAGCCAATCTCTTTCGCAATTGCAATCCGCTGTGGGAGAGTCGTTCCGTTCACGTTTCCGGCTGAGTGCGAGGGAGGCGGAGATCATGGACCTCATCGCGTCCGGCATGACCAACCAGCAGATCGCCGCCGCCTGCTTCATCTCCGAGAAGACGGTCAAGAACCACATCAACCGCATCTTCGCCAAACTCCAGACCGCCACCCGGTCACAGGCGGCAGCGAAGTGGCTGGGGGTGGTCTGAGGTGGGGGCGCGAGCGAGCGGCAAGGGCCGTGAATGGGTCCGGGGTTGGGCCCTGGGGCCCTCTGACGGGCACCGGCGCCAGACATACGTTTTCCGGATCGGAGGCGAACCCGGAGGGGACCACCATGAGCAACTGGTTCAACACCACCGTCGCATACCTGCAGGCCCGTGTTGCTCGCAGCGACAGGGGCCAGACCGCGGTGGAGTACCTCGGCATCATCGCTGTGGTGGTGGCGATCGTGTTGGCGATCACGGGGACGAGCATCGGGCAGACGATCTTCGACGCGATCAGGAACAAGATCAGCGAGGTCACCGGCGGCTGATTTCTCCACATCGCGACGCGGGGCAGGCCTTCCCCATCTACATCACGGTGGTGGCAGGCCTGCTCCTTCTTGCATTGGCCTACCTCGCCGTCGGACAGGCGGCGGTGAACCGGAGCGGGGCTCAGACGGCGGCGGATGCGGCAGCGCTCGCGGCGGCCCAGGACGAGCGTGACCAACTCACGGACCAGTGGGTCAAGGTACTGCGCGACCCTGCGAAGTGGTGGAACGTCTTCCACGGCAGGGTGCCGATCGACAGTCCGTGCCTACGGGCCGGCCAACTCGCTGTACAGAATGACGCCTCGCTGAACAACTGCTCTCCGTCGGGCTTGCTGAAGTACCGGGTCGACGTGCAGGCGAACGAGAGCGTCGGCCGATCTGTCGTACCCGGCAGTGAGAACTACAAGTCCACAGCTTTCGCCATCGCCGAGGTCCAACCCCTCTGCAAGTTCACGCTCCCCGATGAAGGCGCCAAGGGTGATGAGCTGCCCGATCTCACCTGCAAGGACGACAAGGTCTGGCACCTGAAGCCGGACGACAGCACAGGGCTCCCGAAGCCCGAAGACCTCTTCGACGTCCACCTGGCCGACTCACCAGCGAACGATCAATGACGAAGGAAGCGGAGCGATGAGCATTCGGTTCACTGCGAAAGCCCGCAGGGGGATGGTCGCATTGACCGTTGCGGCTGGTCTGGCCGCGGGTGTGGCCGGTTGCGGTGGAGGTGGTGGCGACGACAAGAAGCCGGAGAGCTCAGCGTCCGCCTCCCGGACATCTGGCTCCGACCCGAGCACCCAGGAGGGTCAGTCGGACCAGCCGCTCGCCGAACTGAAGGGCTCGGGCGGCCTGCTCCTCCAGGTCAGCTCCGCGCAACGGGACTCCGGTGGCTTCGTCACGGTGAACGGCACCCTGAAGAACGACGGCGCAAAGGATCTCCTCATCCCCGCTGCTCTCAGCGGCAACGAAACCGAGATCACCAAGAACGGCCCGTCCCTGGGCGGAGCCACCCTCGTCGACTCGAAGGGGAAAAAGCGCTACTACGTCCTGCGCGACACAGAAGGCCGTCCGCTCACCACCACGGGTCTGGGCACGCTCAAAGGGGGCCAGTCGCTGCCGGTCTTCATGCAGTTCCCTTCACCACCCGGGGACACCACTGAAGTGACCCTTCAACTACCTACCCTCTCCAGTTCCACCATCAAGATCTCCGGGTGAGGCCAAAGTGACCACCACCCGCCTCCCCGTCACCTTCGCCCTCGCCGCCACCCTCCTCCTCACCGCCACCCCCGCCCACGCCGCCGGCACGGGCCCGAGTCAGCCCCCCGGCACCGCACCCTCCGCCACCGCCCCCGTCAGAATCGACCCCACCGATCCCGATCTCAAGCTGCCCGAGGGGGCCACCCTCGCCGCGCCCAAGGTGCTGGACATCAAGTCGGTCGTCGAGGACCAGAGCGGGGACGAGCGCCGCGAGGACACCAACGCCGACGTCACCTTCGCCCTCCAGGCCGAAGTCCTCTTCGGCAAGGACAGTGCCAAGCTCGGCGACGAGGCGAGGGCCCGGATCGCCACGATCGCCGAGGAGATCAAAAAGCAGAACGCGATCCAGGTCCGCGTCTTCGGCTTCACCGACAACCTCGGTTCATCCGCCCACGGCGACATCCTGTCCAGGCAGCGCGCCAACGCCGTACAGGCCGTCCTGGACCAGGACCTGAACGACCCGAACATCACCTTCGAGGTCCGCGGCTACGGCGAGCAGTACCCGATCGCCGACAACTCCACGGAGGAGGGGCGGAGGAAGAACCGGCGGGTCGAGGTGTCCTTCCCCCGTTCGGCCGGCTGACCCGTACCCGGAGCCCGGCCGGCGCCCCTCTCGTGTCCGGGCTAGACGGCCCCGCTCAGATACACCTGGTCGTGCTGGGCGTCGACGGGGTGCACGGCGATGTTCAGCCAGTTCAAGTCCCCCTCACAGACGGTGCACACCGGCCCCTCGGTGACGTCGGCGAGTGTCTCCGGCTCCTTCAAGCCGAGGTGGGCGAAGGGAGTGGTCGGTGACTTCCCCTTCCCCGAGGTGAGAGGGGCGTCACGATGCAACAGGGGGCTGTCGGGACCCAGCTTCCGGACGAACGCCTTGGTGTCGGCCTCGGGCAGCTTGAAGGCGAGCAGTACGCCGTCGTCCTGGAACCCTCTCTGGTAAGCGGCTCTGAGATCGGTGGCCCGCGCCGGGACCGTCACGTGCATGCGCTTCGCGACCTGCGCGGGGGTCGTGCCTTCGACCCAGTACGGGATGCGCCGTCCGTCTTCGGCCCCCTCGCGCACCGATGTCCTTGGCGCAGGGGACGAGGAACAGGCGGCCAGTGAACAGGCCAGGACGGCACACAGCACGCCGAGGAGTGCCCGGCGTCGGCGCGCGGAGCGCCTCGGGCGAGGGGACGTGGACGCGTTCCTCACCGGGCGTCTCCGTTGCGTCCGATGTCCGTGCGCGTCCCGTCCCGTCCCGGGTCGACCGGGGCGGGCAGGGAGCCCGAACCGCTTCCCAGGTCGTAGTGCTGCACCGACCCACTGCCTCTCATGTCGTACTCCTTGGCCAGGCCCGTCCTGTGCAGACGGGCCATGTCCGCGTCGGTCACGGTCGTCGGGCCGATCGGGGTCGATTTTCCGGGATCCCAGTTGTAGCGGTCCCAGACGTTGACCTGGTAGTCGAGGCCGATCTTCGGCTTTCCGTCGGCTCCCGGTACCACGGTGACCACACCGGTGGTGTTCGTCCGGGCGCTGCCGATCGCCAGATACCAGTTGCGATCGGTGTGCGTGTATCCGGTGCCGGAGCTCTCCACCGGGATCGCCACGGGCTTGCCGCCGGCCTTCCGGTAGGCGTCCAGGGCCTCTTGCCGCCAGTGGTCCTGGTTGTCGGTGACGGAGGCCTTGGCCGCGGTACGCAGCGCGGCGTCGTCCTGCATCATCCTGTCCACGTCGAGGTCGAGAGTCGTCCCGGTGCCCCGGAGGTAGTGGTCCATGTTCCGGGCGGCGTCGGTGTAGCTGATGAAGTCGCCCATGTTCGACATGCCCTTGGCCTGCGCCAGGATCCAGTAGTCGTGCGCACTCGGGTCTTCGACGTCGTACGGACCGGACCCGTCGTCGGGGGATATCTGCTTGACCGTGACGCCGAGGATGCCGGCGGACCTCAGGTCGTCCTTGTGCTGGGACCACAGTTCGGCGCGCGCTGCGGGGCTCAGGGACTCCCACAGCCGTCGCAGTTCCGCTCTCTGCCGCGGGTCGGCGTCATCACCGAGCTCCGCGAGCTTCCGGGCTCGCGGGAGCATGTCCTCGTCGAGGGAGGTGTACGTGGCGTGGCCCGCGTTGTAGGGGTCGTTGCCGTGGGTGCGGGCGAGTGCGCGCACGACAGCGGCGTCGATCTCTGTGGCATGACGCACGAGGTCGGCCAGGGTGTTGGCGTACCACTGCATCAGTTCCTTGGACTTCTCCCCCTCTTCCTTGCCGTCTACCGTGCACATGGCGGGCATGACCTTCACCGAACCGTTCTCGCCGGCGACGATCAGATAGCCGTGTTCCCGCGCCTCCCCCTCCAGGCTCTTCGCCCTGCGTTGCAGACCTACGAGTTCCTGGTGGGCGTCGTCCAGGACGCTCCAGATGCTCTTGGCCTCGCTGTGCAGATCGGCACACTCTTTAGCCGTCTTGTCCACGAACTCACGGGTCACGGTCGCGTTGACACCGGCCCAACGGGCTTTGTCGGCCTTCGCCTTCAGCCCGTCACTCGCGTCCTTGGCCAGCGCCTCAAGGTGTTCGACCGCCTGTTTCCACGTGCCCACGGCGGCACCGAGCAGGCCCAGGTCCACGTCCAGCAGATCGCGGTAGTCCACGGTGCCCCCCGGTTACTTGAAGTAGCTGTTCAGAACGGACACGGAGACCGCGGATCCGTTTCTGCCGCGCAGCTCGGCAGCGATCGTCTCGTCATCCTGGGCGTGCAGTTTCTTCGAGTAGTCCAGATGGTTCGAGATGTGGGCGAACGCCTGCAGCACCGCCTTGACCTGGGAGGTCCAGACGGAAACGGTCGTCTCGAGCCCCGATCCCATCGCGAAGTGGTGGTTCTTCAGCGCGGCGGCGGCCTGCATCGTCGTGCCGGCACCGTGCTCGTCCGCCCCCGCTCCCGCGATGTCGACCTGATCGTGCAGACGCGAGTGAAGCTGGAAGGCCTCGTGGCCGACGGCGCCGAGGTCGTCCGTGTGGACGACGAGGTCCGCACCCCCCGTTCCGCCGGCGGTGTCGGCTGCGCTGTTCAGTTGCAGACGCGTCGATCGCTTGTCGGCAGCCCGGCTCTTGAGCTGCTCCCATTCGTCCCAGGCCATCAGTCACGAACCCCCGTTGGTGATCTTGGCAATCAGTTTACGTGCCCATGACCGAAGCGCGGGTCAAGGCTCTCCGGCCCACGCCGGTTTTCTTCGCCCAGGGGCTGCTCCAGGCCCTTGGCCACCGTCGCGGACCGGACCTACGCCGCGTCCGCCCCCACCTGCACCCGGACCCGCACCCCCGCCCGCACACCCCATCCCGCCATCGCCCCCGCCTCCGCCTCCAGCACGTGCCGGGCCCGCATGCGGGGCAGGCCCAGACGGCCCGGGGGCATGGTGCGCACGGAGCGGATGGTCAGGTGACGGTCCAGGTAGGCGACGTCGATCGGGATGCGCATGCCGAAGGTGTGCACCCCGCTCGCCGGGGACAGCAGCATCGCCCCGACGATCGAGTCCCGGCCGAGGAGTCCCCGCGTCCGCGCCCGGTAAGAGGTCGCGATCTCCAGCGGAAGGACCACCGGGTCCCGCTCTCCCTCACTCCCCGGCACGATCAGTTCTCCCCGGCCGTCCGGCCAGCGTCTGCCCATGATGTCTTCCCTCCGTGGTCCCTCGGCGCTGCCGATGTGCGTTCCCTGAAACCCAGTTGCCCTCCCCTTTCCTCCCCACTAGGAAGAGGCACATGACTGCACTCGGTGTCGTGTTCCGCCCCCAGCTTCCGCCCGAGCGCCTGCGGGCCGTCGCCCGTGCCGCGGACGACGTGGGGCTCGAGGAACTGTGGTTGTGGGAGGACTGTTTCCTCGAGGGCGGGATCTCGACGGCCGCCGCGGCGCTCGCGTGGACGGAGCGCGTGCGCGTGGGCGTCGGGCTGCTGCCCGTGCCCCTCAGGAACGTCGCCGTGACCGCGATGGAGACCGCGTCGCTGCACCGGATGTTCCCCGGTCGCGCGACCGTCGTCGTCGGGCACGGTGTGCAGGACTGGATGGGGCAGGTGGGGGCACGGGCCGCCTCGCCGCTCACCCTCCTCGGCGAGCACCTCGACGCCCTGCGCGCCCTGTTGACGGGGAAACGGCTCACCGTGCGGGGACGGTACGTCTCCCTCGACGACGTCGGCCTCGACTGGCCGCCGGAGCGCGCCGTGCCGGTCTTCGCCGGCGCCACCGGGCCACGCACGCTCCGCCTCTGCGGTGCCAAGGCCGACGGTACGCTCCTCACCGCCTCCACCTCCCCGGACGGCGTACGACGGGCCCGGCGGCTCATCGAGGAGGGGCAGCGGGAGGTGGGGCGCGGCGAGCCGCACAAGGTCGTCGTCTATCTGCTGGCCGCCACAGGGCCCGACGCCGAAGCCCGGCTGCGGGCCGAACTCGCCGCGGAGGGGCTGGAGTCGGAGCCGGGCGTGGGTGTCGCGGGGGACGCGGTCGCCGTCGCCGCGGCTGTACGGCGGCTCGCCGAGGCCGGTGCCGACACGGTCGTCCTGCAGCCGACCGGGGACGAACCCGACCCGGAGGGCTTCGTGCGGTTCGCCGCCGAGGAGGTCCGGCCGCTGGTGCCGTAGCCGCCGGTGCCGTAACCGCAGGTCGCCAGGCGTTGTCAGGGGCGGCTGCCACACTGCCCGGCATGACCGACGAGCGCGACGAGCAGTACGGCGAGGTGGGCCTGCGGGGCGTCACGGACGACGACCTGTTCCTCTTCCTCGCCTATGAGCACGACCCGGAAGCCGTCCGGAGGTCGAGGTTCACACCCCGGCCCCGGGACGCTTTCCTGCGGCACTGGCGGGAACGCGTGCTGGGAGATCCCGACTGCCTCGTGCGGACGGTCACCGTGGGCGGTGAGGTCGCCGGGAGCGTCGTCTCCTGGACGCACGAGGACGGTCGGCGGTACGTGGGGTACTGGCTGGGGCGGCCGTACTGGGCGCGGGGCGTCGGCAGCCGCGCGCTCGGCCTCTTCCTGCGGCTGGAGCCGGTCCGGCCGTTGTACGCCGATCCGTTCGGCGGCAACACCGCCTCCGTGCGCCTGCTGGAGAGACACGGCTTCGAGCGGGCGGGCACCGTCCGGCACGGGGAGGACGAGCACATCCTGCTGGTCCTGCACCCCGCCGCGAAGGAGCGCTGAACGGCCCGCTCCACCCGCCCGCCCGCTGCGGCGCCCCGCTCATGACGCGGTCAGCCGGCGCCGGCGCCGGAGCCGGAACCGGCGGCCGGAGGACGGTCGCCGGTCGAGGCTCGCGCGCGGCGTCTGCTTCTCCGCGGCGGTGCACGTCGTCAGGGCGGCGGAAAATCAGCAGGCCGCACCGACGGTGTCCGGCGATCATGGAGGGCATGGCAGTGCCGCGTTCCTTCGAAGATCTCGTCGCCGAGGGCGTCGCCGTTCCGACCGAGGGGTGGGACTTCTCCTGGTTCGAGGGGCGGGCCAGCGAGGAGCGGCCCTCGTGGGGGTACGCCGTGTCGGCGGGGGAGCGGCTGTCCGGGGCCGAAGCCGTGCTGGACATCCAGACCGGCGGCGGCGAGGTGCTGGACTTCGCCCTCGCCGCCGCGGCCCCGGCCCGGCCGCTGCTGGCCGCCGCTACGGAGGGCTGGCCGCCGAACGTGGCCAAGGCCACCGCTCTGCTGCGGCCACGGGGTGTGGTGGTCGTCGCCGCCCCGGACGAGGCCCCGCTGCCGTTCGCCGACGAGGCGTTCGACCTGGTGCTCAGCCGGCATCCGGTGCGCCCGCACTGGGACGAGATCGCCCGGGTGCTGCGGCCCGGCGGCTCGTACTTCGCCCAGCATGTCGGACCGGCCAGCGTCTTCGAGCTGGTCGAGTACTTCCTCGGGCCGCAGCCGCAGGAGGTGCGGGCCGGCCGGGACCCCGAGCGGGAGCGGGCCGACGCCGAGGCGGCCGGGCTGGAGGTGGCGGGGCTGCGCGCGGAGCGGCTGCGGATGGAGTTCCACGACATCGCCGCCGTTGTCCATTTCCTGCGCAAGGTGGTGTGGATGGTCCCGGGCTTCACGGTGGAGGCGTACGAGCCTCAACTGCGCGCACTGCACGAGCGGATCGAGCGGGAGGGCCCCTTCGTGGCGCACAGCTCCCGGCACCTCTTCGACGCCCGCAAGCCGGTCCGCTGAGGCACCGGGCGATCCGGAGGAAACAGCTGAAAACCGTCGCCGTTCATCTGGAGGCCCCCTGAGGTTTCCACATTGTTATCGGCCTCGGTTCACATCCGCCCCGCCCGTCACGTAAGTTCAGACCAAGGTTATTCGCGCCAGCAAAGCTGCGCGGGCGGCACCGCGCAGTGGAGGGGGCTGCGCGGTGCCGTGAAGCCGGGTGATCCTCCCCGCGCCCCGTAGCGGAACCGTCAAGTCGGCATTCGCCGACCGGGTAGCCCGTCGGGGGGACCCCGCCCGCAACCCGCCGATCCTCCTCAAGATGGCGCAAACCTTCCGGAATCCCTATGGATCATGCTGCATCCAGCCGGTTTTCCCTGTGATTCCGCTGTGAACCGGCCAGGAAACGCCCCTGAATCCACCCTTCCGCGCCCATCGGGGCGTTGCCGGATGACTTCGGAGAGTAGTTGTCGCTCGCCGATGCACCCACCATCCCTTACGAAGGGTTATGGTGGAAACCCCCCCTCGGGCCGGTCCGTCTCCCCCCCACGGACCGGCCCGTTTTTTCTTCCCCGGCGGACGGCGGGTCCTTCGCCGGGAGCTCCGGGAACCCCTCGGCGTGCGACGAGCGTCCCCATCACAGGAGCGCGTGACTGTTCCCGGTACACGACTCCACCGCGACCGGCCGCAGCGGGCCCGCAGATGACGGCGAGGTCGCGGCACACCGGACCCCGATCCCCAAACCCCGGGCCGGGACCAGGCCCCCGGCGGGGGTAGGCTCAACTGCTCGGGCAACCGTCCGCACCGAACCCCCACGCCAGACCCCGGAGGGCCACGTGAACCTGCGCGACAACCTGCGCAGCCTGCTCGTCAGGCTCTACGCGCGCCGGGTGGAGGGCCACCTGGACCACGACCAGGTGCCCAAGCACATCGGCGTCATCATGGACGGCAACCGCCGCTGGGCGAAGGCGTCCGGCTCCACCGCCGTCCACGGCCACCGGGCCGGGGCCGAGAAGATCGAGGAGTTCCTCGGCTGGTGCACCGAGACCGACGTCGAGGTCGTCACCCTGTGGCTGCTGTCCACGGACAACTTCGACCGGCCCCAGGAGGAACTCGTCCCGCTGCTCGGCATCATCGAGGACGTCGTCCGCACCCTCGCCGCCGACGGCCGCTGGCGCGTCCACCACGTCGGCACGAAGGACCTGCTGCCGGCCGGGATGCAGCGCACCCTCAAGGAGGCCGAGGAGGCCACCGCCCCCGTCGACGGCATAGTCGTCAACGTGGCCATCGGCTACGGCGGCCGGCAGGAGATCGCCGACGCCGTGCGCTCCATGCTCCTCGACGCCCGGGACAAGGGCGTCGCGATGGAGGACCTCGCCGAGTCCGTCGACATCGACATGATCGGCCGTCACCTCTACACCGGCGACCAGCCCGACCCGGACCTCGTCATCCGCACCAGCGGCGAACAGCGGCTGTCCGGATTCATGCTGTGGCAGACCGCGCACTCCGAGTACTACTTCTGCGAGGTCTTCTGGCCCGCCTTCCGCAAGGTCGACTTCCTGCGTGCCCTGCGCGACTACGCCGCACGTCACCGCCGTTACGGCGGCTGAGACGCACCGGACGCCCCGCTGACCGCCACGGCAGCGGGGCGTTCCGTTCACCCCGGTTCCGGTGGACTTAACAAGGAGTTCACCGGCACGCCGATGGCCGCTTTTGCATGGCGGCGCATGTTCGAGGGCATAAGGCAGACAGGTCGACACCCGAACCACGGGTGTCGGATCTCAGCGGGCGGCTCGGGGCCGTCCGCCCGGGAGGCCCTTTGCACCAGCCCGATCGTGCGGTCACTGCACGGAAGCAGCCGCGGAGGGCCGGTTCACGGCCCGCCGTACGCGGGGGCCAGACACCGGTCCAGCTCAGCCTCGTCGCTCCCCGACCTCATCCGAGGGGGTACGTCCTTCCGTGGTGACCAGCACAAAGCGCCACAAGCCAGATCGGCGCACCTATGTTCTCGACACCAGCGTCCTGCTGGCCGACCCGAACGCCCTGACCCGCTTCGACGAGCACGAGGTCGTGCTCCCCATCGTGGTGGTCACGGAACTGGAGGCCAAGCGGCACCATCCGGAACTCGGCTACTTCGCCCGCCAGGCCCTGCGCCTGCTGGACGACTACCGGGTGAAGAACGGTCGCCTCGACGCCCCCATCCCGATCGGGGAGCTGGGCGGGACCGTCCGTGTCGAGCTCAACCACTCGGACCCCAGCGTGTTGCCCACCGGCTACCGCCTGGGGGACAACGACTCCCGCATCCTCGCGGTGGCCCGCAACCTGCAGGCCGAGGGGTACGACGTCACGGTCGTGTCGAAGGACCTGCCCCTGAGGATCAAGGCGTCCTCCGTCGGACTGCTCGCCGAGGAGTACCGGGCCGAACTCGCCATCACGGAGAACTCCGGCTGGACCGGAATGTCCGAACTGACGCTGCCCGGCGAACAGGTGGACATCCTCTTCGAGGAAGGCCATGTGTATGTCCCGGAGGCCTCCGGCCTCCCCGTGCACACCGGCCTGACCATCCAGTCCGAGCGCGGCAAGGCGCTCGGCCGCATCACCGCCGAGGGCAACGTCCGTCTGGTGCGCGGCGACCGGGAGGCGTTCGGCATCAAGGGCCGCAGCGCCGAGCAGCGCATCGCGCTCGATCTGCTGCTCGACCCGGACGTCGGGATCGTCTCGATGGGCGGCCGGGCCGGCACCGGCAAGTCGGCGCTGGCGCTGTGCGCCGGGCTGGAGGCGGTCCTGGAGCGCCGCCAGCACCAGAAGGTGATGGTCTTCCGGCCGCTGTACGCGGTCGGCGGGCAGGAACTGGGCTATCTGCCGGGCAGCGAGGCGGAGAAGATGAGCCCGTGGGCGCAGGCCGTCTTCGACACGCTGTCCGCGGTCACCAGCCGCGAGGTCATCGAGGAGGTCACCGCGCGCGGGATGCTGGAGGTGCTCCCGCTCACCCACATCCGCGGCCGCTCGCTGCATGACGCGTTCGTGATCGTGGACGAGGCGCAGTCGCTCGAACGGAACGTCCTTCTCACCGTTCTGTCCCGAATCGGCGCGAACTCACGGGTGGTTCTCACCCATGACGTGGCGCAGCGGGACAATCTGCGCGTCGGCCGCTACGACGGTGTGGTCGCCGTCGTGGAGAAGCTGAAGGGACACCCGCTCTTCGCGCACGTCACACTGACCCGGTCCGAGAGGTCCCAGATTGCGGCGCTTGTGACCGAAATGCTGGAGGACGGCCACATCTGACCCGTTCCACACAGCAGTTGGCGCCGTCCGGCAAAGGCAACAGAGCCTAGTCGGGCGGCGCCTCGGCGTGTGGAGCTTTCCGAAAATCCCGAGGGGCAAACGGGATGTGACCTTTCACACTCAACGCAGAATTGCCACCCGGCGTCCGGTTGCGGCAGAGTCTCAGTCCTGTCAGGCCCCGCATACGACACACCTGTACCCCCAGCGGTACAGCACCACAGAAGCACCACCAACTCCATAGAGTTCGTCGTATGCCGCCCGAGCACCACGCGGCGCTCCCCGAGCGGGAGTTGCCCACCGGGCCCGTGCCTCCCGTGACCCCGCAGTTGGGAGGCCAGTGTCAGGGGCACGATTGCGTCCGCCAGGGTCACCGAAGCGGGCGATGCTGGAAGGAAACCGTGTGAGCCGGATTTCGGTCCGGGGATTCGCAGTGGCCTCGGCCACCGCGGTCACCGCCGTCGGAAGCGTCGTCGGAGTTGCCTCGGGCAGCGTCGCGCAGCAGAACAACAACGACGCCGAGGCGACGGCAGCCGACACCACGCTCCTCGCGGACATACCCGCGGGCCAGCAGGCCCAGGTGCAGTCCGCGTCCCTGACGCAGCAGGCCGACGCCCAGGCCATCGCCGCGGACTCGAGCGCCAAGAAGGACGCCGAGGAGGCGGCCCGCAAGGCAGCCGCCGAGACCGCGGTCGCCAAGAAGGCGGCGGCCGAGCAGGCGGCCAAGGAGGCCAAGGAACGCGCCGAGGCCAAGAAGGAAGCGGCCAGCCGCTCCGCCGCACGCGACTCCTCCAGCTTCCCGGTCCAGAGCAGCTACACCGTCGCGCAGATCCAGGCGATGGCGCGTCAGATGGTCGCGGGCGACCAGTTCCAGTGCTTCAGCAACATCGTGGACCACGAGTCCAGCTGGAACTACCAGGCGGTCAACGCCTCCTCCGGTGCCTACGGTCTCTTCCAGGCCCTGCCCGCCGGTAAGTACTCCTCCGCCGGTGCCGACTGGCAGACCAACCCGGCCACCCAGATCAAGTGGGGCCTCAACTACATGAACAGCCGGTACGGCAGCCCCTGCCAGGCCTGGTCGTTCTGGTCGGCCAACCACTGGTACTAGGCCCGGTCGGCCCCGCTCAACCTCGCGCAGCCCCTCCCCGTCCCCAGGGGAGGGGCTTTCGCACTGTACGGTCGTACCCGGCATACCTCCAGGGGGAGGAGAGGTGGCGAACACGCGGGGACGCGGGGGAAGAGGACGGATCATGTCGCGAGTGCCAGGGTGGCTCGGCCGGCTGGGCGCCGGTCTCACCGAGATGAGCGAGCGCCTGGACGAGCGCCGCGCGGAGGTGGAGCAGGACAGCGATCCGCTCGCCGAGTCCCCGCCTCCCGCCCCGGCCGTCGCCGAGACACCGCCCCCCGCGCGCCGGCCCGCACCCCCGGCCGGCGGCGCCCGCCCCGACCCCGCCGAGGCCGTGCCCTGGGGGGTACGGGTGGCGGCCGAGGCAGGCTGGCGGCTGCTGGTCCTCGCCGGCACCGTCTGGGTCCTGATGCGCGTCATCAGCGCCGTCCAGCTGGTGGTGTTCGCCTTCGTCATCGCCCTGCTCGTCACCGCGCTGCTGCAGCCGACGGTCGCCCGGCTCACCCGCCGGGGGGTCCCGCGCGGCCTCGCCACCGCGCTCACCGCGATCAGCGGGTTCGTCGTCATCGGGCTGATGGGCTGGTTCGTGACCTGGCAGGTCATGGAGAACATCGACACGCTCTCCACCCAGATCCAGTCCGGCATCGACGACCTGCGCGACTGGCTGCTGAAGAGCCCCTTCCACGTCACCGACAAGCAGATCAACCAGATCGCCAAGAACCTCCGCGAGGCGATCGGCGCCAACGCCGACCAGATAACGTCCGCGGGCCTGGAGGGCGTTCAGGTCATCATCGAGACCCTCACCAGCATCCTGCTGGTGTTCTTCTCGACGCTGTTCCTGCTCTACGACGGCAAGCGCATCTGGGAGTGGTTCCTGAAGCTGGTGCCCGCCGCGGCCCGCCCGGGCGTGGCGGGCGCCGGCCCGCGCGCCTGGCGCACCCTGACCGCCTACGTCCGCGGCACGGTCCTGGTCGCCCTGATCGACGCCATCTTCATCGGCATCGGCATCTACTTCCTGGACGTGCCGATGGCCGTCCCGCTGGCCGTCTTCATCTTCCTGTTCTCCTTCATCCCGCTGGTCGGCGCGGTCGCCTCCGGTGCGCTCGCGGTGATCGTGGCGCTGGTGACCCAGGGCGTCTTCACGGCCGTCATGACCCTGGTGGTCGTCCTCGCGGTACAGCAGATCGAGGGGCACGTCCTGCAGCCGTTCATCCTCGGCCGCGCGGTCCGCGTCCACCCGCTGGCGGTCGTCCTCACGGTCGCGGCCGGCGGCATGGTGGCCGGCATCGGCGGCGCGGTGGTGGCCGTGCCGCTGGTGGCGGTGGCGAACACGGTGGTGGGGTATCTGCGGCAGTACTCGGAGGAGTTGCAGGAGCGCAAGGCCGCCGCGGAGCTCGCGGGCGAGACCGCCGGGGAGAACGCGGAAGGCCCCGCTCACGTGCGGTGAGCGGGGCCTGTGAAGCCGCGGGCCCTACTCGGCCAGCACCGCTTCCGCGTCGAGGGTGACGCCGACCGCCTGGATCACCGAGGCGATCTTGAACGCCTCTTGCACGACCTCGCGCTCCACGCCGGCCTTGCGCAGCACCTGCTCGTGCGAGTCCAGGCACAGGCCGCAGCCGTTGATCGCGGAGACCGCGAACGACCACAGCTCGAAGTCGACCTTCTCCACGCCCGGGTTGCCGATGACGTTCATCCGCAGACCGGCGCGCAGGGTGCCGTACTCGTGGTCGGACAGCAGATGACGCGTCCGGTAGAAGACGTTGTTCATCGCCATGATCGCGGCGGCCGACTTGGCGGCCGTGTACGCCTCCGGCGAGAGGTTCGCCTTGGCCTCCGGCTCCAGCTCACGCAGCACGATCGGGGAGCGTGAGGCGATGGCGGTCGCCAGCACCGTGCCCCACAGCTGCTGCGCCGGCAGGTCGGAGTTGCCGATGACCGAGCCCAGGTTGAGCTTGAGGTCCTTGGCGTAGTCCGGGACGCGGGACTTCAGCGAGTCGAGCGACATGGGTCACTCACCAGCCAGCAGCGCGACCGGGTCCAGGGTGTCGTCGCCCTTGCTCCAGTTGCACGGGCACAGCTCGTCGGTCTGCAGGGCGTCCAGGACCCGCAGGACCTCCTTGGGGTTACGGCCCACGGAACCGGCGGTGACCATGGTGAACTGGATCTCGCGGTTCGGGTCGACGACGAAGACGGCGCGCTGGGCGAAGCCGTCCTCGCCCTCGATGCCCAGGTCGCGCATCAGCTCGTGCTTGGAGTCGGCCATCATCGGGAACGGCAGGTCGGTCAGGTCCGGGTGGTCCTTGCGCCAGGCGTGGTGGACGAACTCGGAGTCACCGGAGAAGCCGAGGATCTGGGCGTCGCGGTCGGCGAACTCGTCGTTCAGCTTCCCGAACGCGGCGATCTCGGTCGGGCAGACGAAGGTGAAGTCCTTCGGCCACGCGAACACGACCAGCCACTTGCCCTCGTAGGACTTGTGGTGGATCTGCTCGAACTCCTTGCCCTTCTCCAGCGAGACGCAGGCGGTCAGTTCGAACTCGGGGAACTTGTCACCGACAGTGAGCACATGCTCTCCTTGCAGCGAGGAAACACCCCTTTTGAGGATGTTTCCCATGGGTTGGACTGTGTCGATGTTGACATAGGCTGCATTGATTAGGGAAATAGCTACACTCGGTCAGGTTGATCGGAGGTAGTTATCAGTGACCATGGGTAACGGCAAACGGAGACAGCCGAGCCTCGCACAGCTGCGTGCCTTCGCCGCCGTGGCCGAGCATCTGCACTTCCGGGACGCGGCGGCCGCCATCGGGATGAGCCAGCCCGCCCTGTCGGGCGCGGTCGCGGCGCTGGAGGAGACCCTGGGCGTGACCCTCCTCGAGCGTACGACGCGCAAGGTGCTGCTCTCGCCCGCCGGCGAGCGGCTCGCCGTACGGGCGAAGGCGGTGCTGGACGCGGTCGGGGTGCTGCTGGAGGAGGCCGAGGCGGTCCGGGCGCCCTTCACCGGGGTCCTGCGCCTCGGCGTGATCCCCACGGTCGCGCCGTATCTGCTGCCGGCGGTGCTGCGGCTCGTCCACGACCGCTATCCGCACCTCGACCTCCAGGTCCACGAGGAGCAGACGGCCAGCCTGATCGACGGCCTGGGCTCCGGCCGTCTCGACCTGCTGTTGCTGGCGGTCCCGCTCGGCGTCCCCGGAGTCGTCGAACTCCCCCTGTTCGACGAGGACTTCGTCCTGGTCACCCCGCTCGACCACTGGCTCGGAGGCCGCGAGGGCATTCCGCGCGAGGCACTGAAGGAACTGAACCTGCTGCTCCTGGACGAGGGTCACTGCCTGCGCGACCAGGCCCTGGACATCTGCCGGGAGGCAGGGCGTGAGGACGCGCCGGTGACGACCACGGCCGCCGGGCTGTCGACCCTGGTCCAGCTGGTCGCGGGCGGCCTCGGCTGCACGCTGCTGCCGCGTACCGCGCTGAAGCTGGAGACCACCCGCAGCAGCCAGCTCCTCACCGGCTACTTCGCCGACCCGGCCCCGAGCCGCCGGGTCGCCTTCGCCATGCGGGCGGGAGCGGCCCGGTCCGCCGAGTACGAGGAACTGGCGGCGGCCCTGCGCGGGGCGCTGCGGTCGCTGCCGGTGCGGGTGCTCGACTCGGACGCCTGAGCCCGTCAATCGATCAAATGAGTGTCGAACAAAGCGATGTGCAACGGCTGGAAACTCCAACTTCCGTCAGTCCGGATCAGGTGGGAAATCTCCGGCCGAAACAGGCCGCTCCGCTGATACACATACCCCCTCGGTGCGACGCGTCAGGCGTCTGTGCGAAATGCAAGGGGACTGATGGATCACGGCGGGCTCGCGCACGCGCTGACCGCGTGCGGGCGTGACGGATTCACGGGGGAGCTGCGGGTGCCGGGCAGCCCCGGCGGTGCCTTCCATCTGCGGAACGGACTCGTCGTGGCGGCCGAGAGCCCCGGCGCCCCCGGTGCCGAGACCCTGCTCCTGCGCTCCGAGCGCATCGACGGGGAGCAGTGGGCGGACCTGGTGCGCGCGACCGGGGAGCGCTGGCCGGTCGCCGGACTGATCGCGCACGGCTACGCGGGGGCCGCCCAGCTCCGGGTGGTGTGCCTGCTGGCGCTGCAGGACGCGGCCTTCGCCGTCGTCGCCGGCCGGGTGGACGCCTTCGAACGGGTCACCGGCACCGAGCCGCACGCCCCGGTCGCCGTCGGCGAGCGGCCCGCCCGGCTGCTCGAGGACGCGGTGCGCAAGGCGGTCGCCGTGGCCACGCTGCCGTACCCCGTACGCCCCGACCGCGAACGACCCCTGCCCATGGCCGCGCCGGAACACGCGCGCACCCCGCTGCAACGGGAGCTGCTCGCGCACGCCGACGGCCGTCGCACCGCCCGTGACCTCGCCTTTTGCACCGGCCGCGGGGTCTACACGGTCACCGTGGAGGTCGCGCGGATGCTCGGCGAGGGGCTGCTGGAATGCGCCGGCCCGCTCGCCGAGCCCCCGCTCCTGATGGCGCCCGAGGCGCCGGTCGCCCGGCACCCCGGGCCGTCCGCGCCGGAGCCGGAGGCGCCTTGCGAACTGCCGCGCCGCGCACCCGGTGCCAGCGGCATCACCGAAGTCCTCGTCCCGCCGACGAGCGGGGCGGGCTGGAAAGGGTTCTTCCGGCTGCGGCACGGAACCGCCGAATGACACAGGCCCGTTGACCGCCGCAGCGGTCGGATCCGGCAACAGAACAAGGGAGTTGAGTACATGGACCACGAAGCCCTCGCGCGGGAGATGCGCGGACTGCGTGAGCAGGTGACCGGGATCACCGACACGGCCCTCGCGGCGGCCGACGGCATGCTCATCGCGGCCGACACCGCGGAGTCGATCGACCCGGAGGGGCTCGCCGCGCTCGCGGCGGCCGGCCTGGGCCTGGCGCGCCGCACCGCCACCGCCACGTCGCGCGGAGCGCTGCGCCAGACGGTGACGTACGGCAGCCATGGCTGCGTCGCCTTCTACGCCGTCGGCGACACCGCGCTGATGGTGGTCCTCGGGGACGAGGGGATGGACGTGAACCGCCTGCACCGGGCGACCCACCCGGCCCTCGACCGCATCGGATCGATCCTCACCGAGAAGACACCTGAGGGGGTGTGACGGATGGCCACGAAGCGTATGACGGGTTTCTCCGACCAGGTGATGAGTCTGGTCAAGTCACTGCGGGGCGAGACGCCCGACTGTGTCGCGGCCGGTGTGGTCGACATGTCCACCGGGATGCTGCTGTCGTACGAGACCATCGACAACCACCCGCCGGAGGTCCTGGACCTGCTGGCGGGCGCGACCCTCGACCTGTTCCAGGGGCGTACGGTCGTGATGATCGAGGACGTCTTCAAGGAGCGCCGCGGCGTCAGCGACGACACCCACTTCTTCCAGGAGATCCTCGTCAACAGCGACAACCTCACCCACCTGTTCCTGCGGATGAACGAGCAGCAGGACGTCGTCGCCGTCGTCGTCTGCCGTAAGTCGGTGAACGTCGGCATGCTGTTCGCGCAGGCGCGGAGGGTGGTGCGGGAACACAGCCTGTGAGGATGCCGCCGTGGGCCCCCGGGCGGGAGGGGCCCACGGCGCACCGCGCTCCTGCCGCGCGCCGCTACTCCGTCCGCAGCCCCTCCGGCCGCATCAACCGCAGCAGCGGCGGCAGACTCAGCAAGGTCACGGCCAGGATGATGCCCGCACCCGCGCCGGTCATCGACAGCACGCTCGGCCAGTCCACGCCCACCGCCGTGCCCACCATCTGCAGCAGCACCGCGCCCAGCGTCAGCCCCATGGCCATGGCGAGCAGCAGGCCGAGGGCGATCGGGATCGCCGTCTGCCAGAGCACCGACATGCCCAGGGTGCGCCGGCGGGTGCCGAAGGCGACCAGCGCCGACAGCAGCTTCCTGCGCTCGCGCAGCTGCTCCAGCTGGGAGACCAGCAGGCTGACACCGATCAGGGCGAGCACACAGACGGCGCCGGCGAACGTTCCGGTGCGGATGGAGGTGAACTGAGCCGACCGGTCGATGCTGGAGTACACCATCGCGTCCGCCATTGGATCGAGCCGCGCCGCCGTGTTGCGGACGTAGTCGTGCACGTCCGGCACCGACTCGTCGAGCGAGAGGTACATGGCTCCGGTCAGCGCGCTGCTCAACCGGCCGGGTACGGCGGCCGGTGTCATCAGCACACCGCTCTCCTTGATCCCGTTCGGGCTGGTGATCGCGCGGGCCTGCTTCAGTCCGCTCGGCACGGTCCACACGATGTCGTGGCCGTCGTGCAGGCCGTCGCTCGTGTTGGCGTGGAGGGCGCGGCCCGGACGGGCGAGCTTCGCCAGGGCGGCGTCGCGGTCCCCGCCGGTCGCCGCGAAGACGTCCCCGTCGTGGCAGCTCGGCAGGTCGGCCACCTCGCGCAGCGCGGTGCAGGTGCCGACGATGAGGCCGACGGAGTTCTCCGGCCCCTCGTCGGAGCGGAAGCGCCGGTCGCCGAGTTCGGTGCTGCCCAGCGCGGTGGCCTTCCGCACGCCCTTGGTCGTGGCGAACTTCTCGACGGCCGGGAGGAAGGGGAGGCCCCGCGAAAGGTTGACCTGCATCTGCACCCGGTCGGTGTCCTGCCCGGTGGACTTGGTGAAGTCGTCCTGGACGCCCGCGAACAGCATCTGCAGCGCGATCGCCCCGGCCACCGCGACCGCGATGCCGTTCACCATGCGGGCCGCCGAACCGCTGCTCAACTGCAGCCGCCGTACCGCCAGTTGCCAGGCCACCCCGCCGCGCCCGAGCCGGGCCACCGCCGCCTCGACGGCCCACGGCAGCAGCGCGGTCAGGCCGAGGAGCAGCAGCAGGACGCCGCCGATCACCAGGTAGCGGTTGAAGTCGCCTTGGCGACCCTGTCCGATCATCGGCGCGAGGCACGCCAGTCCGCCCAGCGGCAGCAGCAGCCGCCACCACAGCCGGCGGCGCCTGGGCCTGGCCGTACGGACCACGCCCAGCGGTTCGATGACCACCCCGCGCAGCGCGAACAGCGTGACCAGCACCGCCGCCGCCGGCACGGCGACCGCGACCAGGGCGGCCAGTGCCGGGGAGGGGTCGAGATAGCTGGGGAACACGCTGATGCCCACGACCTCGACCGAGCCCGCGAGCTGCCGGCCGAGCAGGAAGAAGACGGTGCCGAAGACCAGTCCGACCAGGGAGCCGGCGAGCGCCTCGCCCGCCGCGATCCGCCGGGTCATCCGGCTGTCGGAGCCCACCAGCCGCAGCGCGGCCAGCCTGCGGTCGCGCCGCTCGCCACCGAACCGTACGGCCGTGGCGATGAACACGGCGACCGGCGTCAGCAGCACCACGAAGACGACCAGGACGAGCAGCAGCAGGACCGGGTCCGTCTTGTCGGGCGGGGTCACCTCCGGCGGCCCGAAGTGGGTGATCCGGGCCGTCCGCCAGCCGTTGATGTGCAGGGCCAGGTCCTTCCCCCCGGCGTAGTAGGCGAGATCGTGCGAACCGATGAGCCCGGACTCGCCGATCGTCCCGACGATCCGGTACGGCAGCCGCTCGCGCAGCAGCCTGCCGGCATCCGAGTCGAGGAGGTCCTTCAGCGCGGGGGAGACGATCATCTCGCCCGGCGCCGGGTACTTCGCCAGGCCCGGTGCGAGCGGTGCCCGCGGCCCCTCCGGTTCCACCAGCCGGCCACGGACGTCGCTGCCGCGGTAGGTCGTGTCGGTGTCGGTGATCACCAAGGTGTTCGCGGCCTTCGGCCGGTACGGGCCGTAGGTGTAGTCCTGGCGGGCGTCGTTGCGCTGGTCCCGGACCGCGAGCGCGTTGGGGATCGCGGTCGTCAGCAGCAGCAGCGCCACGCCGAGGCCGACACCGACCGCCGTCAGCAGCACCCGGACCCAGCCCTCGCGCCCGCCGGTGAACGCGAACCTCACCCCCATGCCGAGGTCCCTGGACCACTGGCGGGCATTCATATCGCGCGCTCCATGTCCCGGGACTTGCCGTCGCGCACGACGATCTCGCGGTCGGAGTAGGCGGCCACCCGAGCCTCGTGCGTGACCAGGACGACGGCCGCGTTGGTGGTGCGGGCCGCGTCGGTCAGCAGTTCCATCACGCGTTCGCCGTTGAGGGAGTCGAGGGCACCGGTCGGCTCGTCGGCGAACAGCACCCGGGGCCCGGTGACCAGCGCCCGCGCCACCGCGACGCGCTGCCCCTGGCCGCCGGAGACCTCGCCGGGCCGCTTGGCCTTGAGGTCGTCCACCTCCAGCCGATCCATCCAGGTGAGCGCCGTCTTCTCGGCCTGCTTGCGGGAGATGCCGTTCAGCCGCAGCGGCAGCGCCACGTTCTCCACGCAGGTCAGCTCCGGGACGAGCTGGCCGAACTGGAAGACGAACCCGAACTCGCTGCGCCGCAGCGCGCTGCGTTCGGTGTCGCTCATGCCGGACAGTTCCCGGCCGTCGTAGGTGATGGACCCGGAGTCGGGCGGCACGATGCCGGCGAGGCAGTGCAGCAGGGTCGACTTGCCGGAGCCGGAGGGGCCCATCACGGCGACGACCTCGCCGGGGTGGATGGAGAACTCGGCGCCGTCGAGCGCGACCGTCGGGCCGTAGGCCTTGCGCAGGTTCTCGGCGGCGAGCAGGGAGCCGGGGGGAGGGGTCATGCGGCCACCGCCGCACGCAGCTTGTCCAGGCGGGCCGCGGTCAGTTCCAGCCAGCGCAGGTCGGCCTCCAGGTGGAACAGCGCGTGGTCGCAGATCAGCTGGTCCGCGAGGTCGCCCTTGCGCTTGCGGTCGGTCAGGATCCGCATGCTGCGCAGGTGCTCGGCGCGCTGGCTGTCGAGGATGAGGGAGGCGTCGCGGTGGGTGAGGAGGGCGAGGACGACCTTGGTGTACAGGGTCGACTGCAGGTACTCCTCGGGCTTCTCCGGGGTGCCGAGCCACCGGTCGACGTCGGTGATGCCCGCGTCGGTGATGGCGTACCGCTTCCGTTCGGGCCCGCCGCCCGCCTCGATCCCGTCGACTTCCACGAGGCCGTGCTTCAGCAGCCGGGACATCGTGGAGTAGACCTGGCCGTAGTGCAGCGGCCGGTCGTGACCGAACTTCTCGTCGAAGGCCCGCTTGAGGTCGTAACCGTGTCGCGGACCGGACTCCAGGAGCCCTAGGAGGGTGTGACCGATGGACATGCAGAGCACTCTACACATGGTGTATACGCCGCATGTATACGCGGAGTGGGGAGACCATGGCGGGCAGTACGGCGGTGCAGGTGGGGGCCTATTGTCACGGTTATGACACAGGCGGCCTGCCCCTGCGCGGCAGCGGGCCGGTGTCCTTCGGCAGCCGTCCCGCCTCCGCCAGTGCCTTCCTGAGGAGGAACTCGATCTGCGCGTTGGCCGACCGCAGCTCGTCGCCGGCCCAGCGGGCCAGCGCCTCGTAGACCGACGGGTCCAGCCGCAGCAGCACCTGCTTGCGCTGCTGCGGCCGTCGCTTCGGAGCCTGGGAAGGGTCCGTCACTGGTAGAGGGTCCCGGTGTTGAGGACCGGTTGCGGGGCCCGGTCCCCGCACAGCACGACCATCAGGTTGGACACCATCGCCGCCTTCCGTTCCTCGTCCAGTTCCACGATGTCCGCCTCGGCGATCCGGCCGAGTGCCGCCTCGACCATGCCGACCGCCCCGTCGACGATCTGACGCCGTGCGGCCACGACCGCGCCCGCCTGCTGCCGCTGGAGCATCGCCGAGGCGATCTCGGGAGCGTATGCGAGATGCGTGAAGCGGGACTCGATGATCTCAACTCCGGCCGCCTCCACGCGAACCTGCAGCTCGACGGCGAGCTTCTCGGTGATCTCCTCGGCGTTGCCGCGCAGCGACAGGCCGTCCTCGTCGTGGGCGTCGTAGGGGTACTCGATCGCGATGTGCCGTACGGCCGTCTCGGTCTGCGTGGCCACGAACTCGGTGAAGTCGTCCACCTCGAAGGTGGCCTGCGCGGTGTCCTGGACCTTCCAGACCACGACCGCGGCCAGCTCGATCGGGTTGCCGTAGGCGTCGTTGACCTTCAGCACAGCCGTCTCGTGGTTGCGCACCCGGGTGGAGATCCGGGTCCGCGAGGTGAAGGGGTTCACCCAGCGCAGGCCGTCCTGCCGGATCGTGCCCCGGTACCGCCCGAAGAGCTGGACGACCCGGGCCTCTCCGGGCGCGACCGTGTTGAGGCCGCGCAGCGCGATGACGGCGGAGAGGAAGACGAGGACACCGCCGACGATCAGCCCGCCCTGGAGGGCGGAGCCGTGGGCCGCCGAGCCGCTGCCGATCAGGGCGAAGGCGGCGCCGAGCCCGAGCAGGCCGAACAGCAGGGCGAGCCCGCCGCCGATGCTGTGGGCCGCGAACTCCCGCACGTGGGGCGCGGGCATCTCGGGTACGTCAGCGGTGGCGGCCGGGTCGTGTGCGGACATGGTGGTCCCCGTTTCTCATGAGGCCTGCCGCGGCAGGTCTAGCTTGCTTCTAGCTAAGTGATATCACTTTTCGCGGTCGAAGCAACCCTGGGGCCGCCAGAACCGTCGGTTCCCTCGGGGCAGGTGCTGATTCTCACGTCCGTAAAAGAACGGATCGGACGCCCTTTGTCATATAGGCGAGTGTTAGCTTTCGGAGCTGACCCCGAGACGGAAGCGAGCGTAGGGACCCATGGGACGAGCGGAAGAGAGACGAGCGCGACAGCGCGGTGGCCGCCGCGCGGCGCCCCAGCGCCGCCCCTCCGCGCCCACGGCGGCCGCTCCGGCAGGCGGCAAACCGCCCAAGGGCCGAATACGCCGGCTGTTCACCTGGAAGAAGGTGCTCGGCACGTTCTTCACACTCAGCCTGCTGGTGATCGCGGCCTTCATCGGTCTGTACATGTACGTGGACATCCCGAAGGGCAACGCCGACGCCCAGCTGCAGAGCAACATCTACAAGTACAGCGACGGCTCGATGCTCGCCCGCACCGGCTACCTCAACCGTGAGAGCGTCGACCTCTCCGAAGTCCCCAAGGACGTCCAGCACACCTTCGTCGCGGCCGAGAACAAGAGCTTCTACCACGACTCCGGCGTCGATCTGAGGGGCACCGCCCGCGGTGTGCTCAACACCGTCATGGGGCGCGGCACCCAGGGCGGTTCGACGATCACCCAGCAGTACGTCAAGAACTACTACCTGGACCAGAACCAGACCGTCTCGCGCAAGCTGAAGGAACTGGTCATCTCGCTGAAGCTGGACCGCCAGAAGTCCAAGGACTACATCCTCGCCGGGTACATCAACACCAGCTACTACGGCCGCGGCGCCTACGGCATCCAGGCCGCGGCGCAGGCGTACTACGGCAAGGACGCCAAGGACCTCAAGGTGGAGGAGGGCGCCTACCTCGCCGCGCTGCTCCAGGCGCCGAACCAGTACGACTGGGCGCTCGCCACCGACACCGGCAAGAAGCTGGCGAAGGCCCGCTGGAACTACGTCCTGGACAACATGGTCAAGCAGGACTGGCTGGACGCGGGCAAGCGCCAGGGCATGCGGTTCCCGACGCCGAAGGCACCCAAGGCGGCGCCCGGAATGAAGGGACAGACCGGCTACCTGGTGGACGCGGCCAACGCGGCACTGGAGAAGCAGCTGGTCGCCCAGGGCCAGGCCGCCACCCTCGGTGACGCCGAGGCGCTGGTGAGAAAGGGCGGCTGGACCATCACGCTCAACGTCGACAGGAAGAAGCAGCACCAGCTGGAACAGGCCGTCAAGGACCAGCTGACCAGCCGGCTGAACGCCAAGAAGCGCCCGGTCGACGGCAACGTCCAGCCCGGTGCCGTGTCCGTCGACCCGAAGACGGGCAGGGTCCTCGCCATGTACGGCGGCGCGGACTACTTCAAGCACTACCGCAACAACGCGACGCGCACCGACTACCAGCCCGCCTCCACCTTCAAGCCGGTGATTCTGGCCGCCGCGCTGGCCGAGGGCGCCACGACGCAGGACGGCCAGCCCATCACGGCGAGCACGATCTACGACGGCACCAGCGGCCGCCAGGCCGTGGACCACGGCCGCAACGTCGGCTTCGGCCCGCCGAACGAGGACCACAAGGACTACGGCCCCATCACCGTCCAGACGGCCATGAACCAGTCCGTCAACTCCGTCTTCGCGCAGATGGGCGTCGACGTGGGCATGCAGAAGGTGATGGACGTCGCCGGCAAGCTCGGTATGGACACCAAGGGCATGGAGGCGGTGCCCGCGCAGACGCTGGGCTCCATGGGCGCGAGCCCCCTGGAGATGGCCGGCATCTACGCCACCCTCGACAACCACGGCAAGAAGGTCACCCCGGCGATCATCAAGTCGGCCGACCACAAGGACCGCACCGTCGACATCCCGGACCCGATCGGCGACCAGGTGATCCCCGAAGAGGCCGCCGACACGGTCACCTCCGTGCTCACCGGCGTGGTCGACGACGGTACGGCCAGTACGTCGGTGGCGGCCAACCCGGCGCGCGACGGCCAGCAGGTCGCCGGCAAGACCGGTACGTCCGACAAGAACAAGTCGGCCTGGTTCACCGGCTACACGCCCGGCCTCGTCACCTCCGTCGGCCTGTTCGGCGAGGACTCCAAGACCCACGCGCAGGTGCCGCTGACGGGCGCGACCGGCCTGCTCGACCTCTCCGGCAGCCCCGCCCGCATCAACGGCGGCAGCATTCCGGCGAAGATCTGGGCCGCCTACACCTTCGAGGCGATGGACGGCGTCACCAAGTTCGACCTGAACACCACCCAGGGCGCGGCGATCCAGCCGACCGTGCCGCCGACGCACTCCCAGACGCCCTCCGGCACGCCGTCGCACACGCCGACCAGCAAGGCGCCCAAGCCGTCGCACTCGCCGCACCCGAAGCACACGCACAAGCCGACCGTGCCGCCGACGAGCCCGCCGCCCACGAAGCCCACGACCGAGCCGCCGACGACCCCGCCGCCGACGGACCCCGTCACGCCCGACGACCCGCTCGACCCCGGCAACCAGTAGAGGACATGAGGGAGGGGCGCCCTGACTGACGTCCGACGAGAGTGCCGCGGACCGTGCGCGTGGACAGGTCCCAGAGACGGACCGTGCCGGTGTCGTGGCCGGCGGCGTGAGTG
>NZ_JBSFKD010000021.1:159080-159533 GCF_053598395.1 Streptomyces sp. NPDC001135
GGCGGGGATCGACGCCACGAAGAAGTGGCCGGAGGAGGGCTACACGCGGGACGGGCCCCTCCCTCATGTCCGGGCGCTCAGCCCCGGTTCAGCTCGAACCAGACCACCTTGCCGGTGCTCAGCCGCGTCGCGCCCCAGCGCCGGGCCAGCTTGTTGACGAGGTACAGGCCGCGCCCGCCCTCGTCCGTGGCCCGTGCCTGACGCAGCCGAGGCAGCTGCGGCACGTCGTCGCCGACCTCGCAGCGCAGCACGTCCGTGCGCAGCAGCCGCAGCGTCACCGGCCGCGACGCGTACCGTACGGCGTTGGTCACGACCTCGCTGACCAGCAGCTCCACCGAGTCCGTCAGGTCCTCCAGGTCCCAGCGGGCGAGCGCGCGCCGGGCCAGCCGGCGGGCCTGGCCGGGCGCGGAGTCCTCCGGCTCCAGCCGCCAGTACGCGACATCGCTCGGCGCG
>NZ_JBSFKD010000022.1:0-136783 GCF_053598395.1 Streptomyces sp. NPDC001135
GGCGGCGCGCCCGGCTGATCGCCCTGCTCTTCGTCTTCCCCGCCCTGCTCCTGCTGGGCGCGCTCGTCGTCTACCCGGTGCTGTTCTCCGTCGGCCGCAGCTTCTTCGACGCCTCCGGCACCCGGTTCGTCGGCGGCGGCAACTACGCCGAGATGTTCCGCGACCCGGCCACCCTGAAGGCCATCCGCAACACCACCATCTGGGTGGTGGTGGCCCCGGCCCTGCTCACCGGCCTCGGTCTGATCCTGGCCGTCCTGGTGGAGAAGGTCCGCTGGGCCACGGCGTTCAAGCTGCTGCTCTTCATGCCGATGGCCGTGTCCTTCCTCGCCGCCGGCATCATCTTCCGGCTCGCCTACGACGCGGACCCGAACAAGGGCGTGCTCAACGCGGCCGTGGTCTCCGTCCACGACGCCTTCAAGGGCTCGTCGTCGTATCCGACGGCCCGGGGCCGTGCGGGTCTGCTGACCCAGGACAAGGACGGCTCCTGGGGTGCGACCGCCTCCAGCGGCCACTCGGTCGCCCTCCCGATGGTCGGCGTCCTGCCCAAGGACCTGCCCGGCAGCGCCGCGCCCGCCCGGCCCGCGGCGGCGGAGAAGGCCGCCTCCGGCGAACTGCGCGGTGTCGTCTACCTGGACTTCACCCCCGGCGGGGGCGGCAGACCGGGCAAGGTCGACCCGAAGGAGAGCGGGCTGCCCGGCATGAAGGTCGAGGCGGTGCGGGACGGCGCCACGGTCGCGAGCACGACGACCGCGGCCGACGGTTCCTTCCGCTTCTCCGGGCTGCACGCGGGCCCGTACACGGTGAAGCTCCCGGAGTCCAACTTCGCGCCGCCCTACCAAGGCGTCTCCTGGCTCGGGCCGACCCTCGTCACCCCGGCGATCATCGGCGCGTACCTGTGGATCTGGACCGGCTTCGCGATGGTCCTGATCGGCGCGGGCCTGTCCACGCTGCCCCGGGACGCGCTGGAGGCGGCCCGGATGGACGGCGCGAACGAGTGGCAGATCTTCCGCCGGATCACGGTCCCGCTGCTCGCACCCGTGCTCACCGTGGTCTTCGTGACCCTCGTGATCAACGTGATGAAGGTCTTCGACCTCGTCTACATCATCGCGCCCGGACCCGTGCAGGAGGACGCCACCGTCCTCGCCACCCAGATGTGGCTCGTGTCCTTCGGCGGCGGCAACAACCAGGGCCTCGGCAGCGCCCTCGGCGTGCTGCTCCTGCTCCTGGTGATCCCCGCGATGGTCTTCAACGTCCGCCGTTTCCGCAGCAGTCAACGATGAGGAGTCAGCGATGAACGCGCTACGCCGCTCCCTGGGCAACGGTCTCGTCCAGGCCGTCCTCGTGGTCATCGGCCTGGTCTGGCTGACCCCGCTCGCGGGACTGTTCCTGTCCTCCCTGCGCTCGGCGCAGGACACGGCGAAGGGCGGCTGGTGGACGGCCCTGGCGAGCCCCGGCCAGCTGTCCTTCGACAACTACTCGGCGCTGCTGAAGAACTCCGGGATGACGCAGGCCTTCTGGAACACGGTCCTGATCTCGGTACCGGCCACGACCCTCGTCGTGGTGATCGCCGCCCTCGCCGGATACGCCTTCGCCTGGCTGGACTTCCCGCTGCGGGAACCGCTCTTCCTGCTGGTGGTGGCCCTGTTGGTGGTGCCGGTCCAGATCGGCCTGCTGCCGGTGGCCAAACTCTTCGGCGCCCTGGGCCTGTTCGGCACGATCCCCGGTGTCGTCCTGTTCCACGTGGCGTACGGGCTGCCGTTCGCGGTGTTCCTGCTGCGCAACTACTTCGCGGAGATGCCGAAGGAGATGCTGGAGGCGGCGCGGATGGACGGCGGCAGCGAGTGGCGCATCTTCACCCGGCTTGTCCTGCCGGTGGGGCGCCCGGCGATCGCCTCGCTCGCGATCTTCCAGTTCCTCTGGGTCTGGAACGACATGCTGGTCGCCCTGCTCTTCGCCGACAGTTCCTCCCAGCCGCTGACCGTGCAACTCCAGTCACAGATCCGGCAGTTCGGCAGCAACATCGACGTCCTGGCGCCGGGCGCGTTCCTGTCCCTGATCGTGCCGGTGGTGGTGTTCTTCGCCTTCCAGCGGCACTTCGTGCAGGGTGTGATGGCGGGGTCGGTGAAATGAGCGACGGCGGGAACCGGAGCTCCCGCCGTCCTCTCCCGCCGCACGTGCCTCACGGCGACGCGGGCGGATACAGCGACCGGGGCAGCTGGGAAGCCGCAGCCGCATCCAGCAGCCACAGGGTGCGGGCACGGCCGTACGCCCCCGCCGCCGGTGCCTGGATCTCACCGGCGCCCGACAGGGCGATGGCCGCGGCCTCCGCCTTGTCCTCGCCGGCCGCGAGGAGCCACACCTCGCGGGCCGACCGGATCGCCGGGAGGGTGAGGGAGACCCGGGTCGGCGGGGGCTTGGGGGCACCGCGGACGCCGATCACCGTGCGTTCCGTCTCCCGGACCCCCGGATGCTCCGGGAAGAGGGAGGCCACATGGGTGTCCGGGCCGACACCCAGCATCAGGACGTCGAAGGTGGGCACCGAACCGTGGTTCTCGGGTCCGGCCGCCTTCGCCAGCTCCGTCGCGTACGCCTCGGCCGCCGCATCGACGTCCTTGCCGTACGGGCCGTCGGAGGCGGGCATGGCGTGCACGCGCTCCGGGTCCAGCGGGACGGAGTCCAGCAGCGCCTCGCGGGCCTGCGTGACATTGCGCTCGGGGTCGCCCTCGGGGAGGTAGCGCTCGTCGCCCCACCACAGGTCGAGGCGGCCCCAGTCGATGGCGTCCCGCGCGGGCGCCGCCGCCAGCGCGGCCAGCAGGCCGTTGCCGTTGCGCCCGCCCGTGAGGACCACGGACGCGGTGCCCCGGGAGGCCTGCGCGTCCACGATCTTCGTGATCAGGCGGGCCGCGGCGGCCCGCGCCATCAGTTCCTTGTCGCGGTGGACGACCAGCTGCGGAGTGCTCACTTCGCCGCCGCCTTCCTCGCCGGTGCCTTCTTCGCGGTCTTGGCCGCGGCCTTCTTCGCCGGTGCCTTGGCCGCTTCCGCCACGGGCTGCGCCTCGGCCACCGGTTCCTGAACAGACTGCTCCGGAACCGTGTTCAGCCGCTCCACGCCATAGCGCAGTGCCGACGCGTAGGTGTCGTCCGGGTCGAGCCGGCGCAACTCCTCCGCGATCAGCTCGGCGGTCTCCCGCCGCTTCAGCGCCACCGCGCGGGCCGGCTGGCCCTCGATGGACAGCGTGGCGAGCGAGCCGTCCGCCCGGTCCAGCACGATCGGCCCGCAGTCGGTGTCCATGCGGACGGCCGTGAGGCCCGGGCCCGAGGACAGCGAGCGCTTCACCGGTACGTCCAGCCGGTCCGCGAGCCACATCGCCAGCAGCTCACAGCTCGGATTGAACTCCTCGCCCTCCACCTCGACGCCCTTCACCTCACAGACCACCTGGTCCAGGGCCGCCGCGAGCATGGAGCGCCACGGCGTGATCCGGGTCCAGGACAGGTCGGTGTCGCCGGGTGTGTAGGCCTCCGCGCGGGCGGACAGCTCCCGCACCGGCTGCTCGGCGGCGTAGGTGTCGGTGACCCGGCGCTGGGCGAGCGCGCCCAGCGGGTCCTTCGCCGGGTCCACCGGGGCGTTCACCGGCCACCACACGACGACCGGCGCGTCCGGCAGCAGCAGCGGCAGGACGACCGAGTCGGCGTGGTCGACGACCTCGCCGTACAGCCGCAGGACCACCGTCTCGCCGGTGCCCGCGTCCGCGCCCACCCGCACCTCGGCGTCCAGCCGCGAGGACGTGCGGTCGCGCGGGGAGCGGGAGACCCGCTTGATGACCACCAGCGTGCGCGAAGGGTGCTCGCGCGACGCTTCGTTGGCGGCCTTCAGGGCGTCGTAGGCGTTCTCCTCGTCGGTGACGATGACGAGGGTGAGGACCATGCCGACGGCGGGCGTGCCGATGGCGCGACGGCCCTGCACGAGCGCCTTGTTGATCTCTCCGGCGGTGGTGTCGGTCAGGTCTATCTTCATGGCCGGCGCCAGCTCCGTCCGTCTCGTGCGAGCATCTCGTCCGCCTCGGCGGGGCCCCACGTGCCCGACTTGTACTGCGCGGGCCTGCCGTGCTTGTCCCAGTACTCCTCGATCGGGTCGAGGATCTTCCAGGACAGCTCGACCTCCTCCGTGCGCGGGAAGAGGTTGGCGTCGCCGAGCAGGACGTCCAGGATCAGCCGCTCGTACGCCTCCGGGCTGGACTCCGTGAACGACTCGCCGTACGCGAAGTCCATGGAGACGTCCCGGATCTCCATCGAGGTGCCCGGCACCTTGGAGCCGAACCGCACGGTCACGCCCTCGTCCGGCTGGACCCGGATGACGATCGCGTTCTGGCCCAGCTCCTCCGTCGCCGTGGTGTCGAAGGGGGAGTGCGGGGCCCGCTGGAAGACGACGGCGATCTCCGTCACCCGGCGGCCGAGGCGCTTGCCGGTGCGCAGGTAGAAGGGGACGCCCGCCCAGCGGCGGTTGTCGATCTCCAGCTTGATCGCCGCGTACGTGTCGGTCTTCGACTTCGGGTCGATGCCCTCCTCTTCGAGGTAGCCGATGACCTTCTCGCCGCCCTGCCAGCCGCCCGCGTACTGCCCGCGCACGGTGCTGCGGCCCAGGTCCCTGGGCAGCCGTACCGCGCCGAGCACCTTCTCCTTCTCCGCGGCCAGCGCGTCCGCGCCGAAGGAGGCCGGCTCCTCCATGGCCGTGAGGGCCATGAGCTGGAGCAGGTGGTTCTGGATGACGTCACGGGCGGCGCCGATGCCGTCGTAGTAACCGGCCCGGCCGCCGATGCCGATGTCCTCGGCCATGGTGATCTGCACGTGGTCCACGAACGACCGGTTCCAGATCGGCTCGAACATCGTGTTGGCGAAGCGCAGCGCCAGGATGTTCTGGACGGTCTCCTTGCCGAGGTAGTGGTCGATCCGGAACACCTGGTCCGACGAGAACACCTCGTGCACGACCTTGTTCAGCTCCTCGGCCGACTCCAGGTCGTGGCCGAACGGCTTCTCGATGACCGCGCGCCGCCAGGAACCGCCCGACTGGTCGGCCAGCCCGTGCTTCTTCAGCTGCTGGATGACCACCGGGAAGGAGCGCGGCGGCACCGACAGGTAGAAGGCGAAGTTGCCGCCCGTGCCCTGTGCCTTGTCCAGCTCCTCGATGGTGGCGCGCAGCCGGTCGAAGGCGTCGTCGTCGTCGAAGGTGCCCTGGACGAAGCGCATCCCCTGGATGAGCTGCTGCCAGACCTCCTCACGGAACGGTGTGCGGGAGTGCTCCTTCACCGCGTCGTGCACGACCTCGGCGAAGTCCTCGTGCTCCCAGTCGCGGCGGGCGAAGCCCACCAGCGAGAAGCCCGGCGGCAGCAGACCCCGGTTGGCGAGGTCGTACACCGCGGGCATCAGCTTCTTGCGCGACAGGTCGCCCGTGACACCGAAGATGACCAGACCCGACGGCCCCGCGATCCGCGGGAGCCGTCGGTCGGCCGGGTCACGAAGCGGGTTCGCTCCGGAACCGGAAAGGGGTGACAAGTCAGCCCTCCGAAGGGGCGAGGCGCTCGAGCTCCGCCTGGGTGGACTTCAGCAGGTCGTTCCAGGACGCCTCGAACTTCTCGACGCCCTCGTCCTCCAGCACCTGCACGACGTCGTCGTACGAGACGCCGAGCTTCTCCAGCGCGTCCAGGTCGGCACGCGCCTGCGCGTAGGTGCCGGCGACGGTGTCACCGGAGATCTCGCCGTGGTCCTCGGTGGCCTCCAGCGTGGCCTCCGGCATGGTGTTGACCGTGTTCGGGGCGACCAGCTCGGTGACGTACAGGGTGTCCGGGTACGCCGGGTCCTTCACACCGGTCGACGCCCACAGCGGACGCTGCTTGTTGGCGCCCGCGTTCTCCAGCGCCTGCCAGCGGTCCGAGGAGAAGACCTCCTCGTACGCCTGGTACGCGAGACGCGCGTTGGCGACGGCGGCCTTGCCGCGCAGCGCCTTGGCCTCGTCGGTGCCGATCCCGTTCAGGCGCTTGTCGATCTCGGTGTCCACGCGGGACACGAAGAAGGACGCCACGGAGTGGATCAGCGACAGGTCCAGGCCGCGCTCCTTGGCCTTCTCCAGGCCGGAGAGGTAGGCGTCCATGACGGCCCGGTACCGCTCCAGGGAGAAGATCAGGGTGACGTTGACGCTGATGCCGAGGCCGATCGTCTCGGTGATCGCCGGCAGACCCGCCTGGGTGGCCGGGATCTTGATCAGGGTGTTGGGCCGGTCCACCAGCCAGGCCAGCTGCTTCGCCTCGGCGACGGTGGCCTTCGTGTTGTGCGCCAGGCGCGGGTCGACCTCGATGGAGACCCGGCCGTCCTTGCCGCCGGTGGCGTCGAAGACCGGCCGCAGGATGTCGGCGGCGTCGCGGACGTCCGCCGTGGTGATCATGCGGATGGCCTCTTCGACGGTGACCTTGCGGGCGGCGAGGTCGGAGAGCTGCTGCTCGTAGCCGTCGCCGGCGGAGATCGCCTTCTGGAAGATCGTCGGGTTGGTGGTGACGCCCACGACGTGCTGCTGGTCGATCAGCTCGGCGAGGTTGCCGGACGTGATCCGCTTGCGCGACAGGTCGTCCAGCCAGATCGCGACGCCTTCCTCGGAGAGGCGCTTGAGTGCGTCTGTCATGGAATTACATCTCCTACGTGTCGTATATGAGCGTCAGCGCTGGGCGGCGGTGAGGGATTCCCGGGCCTTGGCGGCCACATTCTCCGCAGTGAAACCGAACTCGCGGAAGAGGACCTTGCCGTCGGCGGAAGCACCGAAGTGCTCCAGGGAAACGATGCGGCCGGCATCCCCCACGTACTTGTGCCAGGTCAGCCCGATGCCCGCCTCCACGGCCACCCGGGCCTTGACGGACGGCGGCAGCACGGAGTCCCGGTACCCCTGGTCCTGCTGCTCGAACCACTCGACCGACGGCATGGACACGACCCGCGTGGGCACGCCCCCGGCCTGCAGCTGCTCGCGCGCCTCGACGGCCACGTGCACCTCGGAACCGGTGGCGATCAGGATGACCTGGGCCTCCCCGCCCTCGGCCTCGAACAGGACGTAGCCGCCACGGGCCGCGTCCTCGTTGGGCTCGTAGGTCGGCACGCCCTGACGGGTCAGCGCCAGACCGTGCGGCTGGCCCTTGCCGAACTCCTTGGTGTAGCGCCTCAGGATCTCGCGCCAGGCGATCGCGGTCTCGTTCGCGTCGGCCGGGCGGACGATGTTCAGGCCCGGGATGGCGCGCAGCGAGGCCAGGTGCTCGACGGGCTGGTGGGTGGGGCCGTCCTCGCCGAGGCCGATGGAGTCGTGCGTCCACACGTACGTCACCGGCAGGTGCATCAGGGCCGACAGGCGCACCGCGTTGCGCATGTAGTCGGAGAAGACGAGGAAGGTGCCGCCGTAGATCCGGGTGTTCCCGTGCAGGGCGATGCCGTTCATCTCGGCGCCCATGGAGTGCTCGCGGATGCCGTAGTGGATCGTGCGGCCGTAGGGGTTCGCCTCCGGCAGCGGGTTGCCCTCGGGAAGGAAGGAGCTGTCCTTGTCGATGGTGGTGTTGTTCGACCCGGCCAGGTCGGCGGAGCCGCCCCACAGCTCGGGGATCACCGCGCCCAGCGCCTGCAGCACCTTGCCCGAGGCGGCGCGCGTGGCGATGGCCTTGCCGGGCTCGAAGACCGGAATCTTCTCCTCCCAGCCGGTGGGCAGCTCACCCGCGCTGATGCGGTCGAACTCGGCCGCGCGCTCCGGGTTGTCGTCCCGCCACAGCTGCAGGGACTTCTCCCACTCGGCCTTCGCCTGGGCACCGCGCTCCAGGGCCTTGCGGGTGTGGCCGATCACCTCGTCGGAGACCTCGAAGGTCTGCTCCGGGTCGAAGCCGAGGACACGCTTGGTGGCCGCGACCTCCTCCTCGCCCAGCGCCGAGCCGTGCGCGGCCTCGGTGTTCTGCGCGTTCGGGGCGGGCCAGGCGATGATGGAGCGCATCGCGATGAAGGAGGGCCGGTCGGTGACGGCCTTCGCCTCCTGGATGGCGGCGTGGATCGCGACCGGGTCCAGGTCGCCGTTGGCCTGGGCCTCCACCCGCTGCACATGCCAGCCGTACGCCTCGTACCGCTTGACCGTGTCCTCGGAGACGGCCGTCTCGGTGTCGCCCTCGATCGAGATGTGGTTGTCGTCCCACAGCAGGATCAGATTGCCCAGCTTCTGGTGCCCGGCCAGCGAGGACGCCTCGGCGGAGATGCCCTCCTGCAGACAGCCGTCACCGGCGATGCAGTAGACGAAGTGGTCGAACGGGGACTCGCCCTGCGGGGCGTCCGGGTCGAACAGACCGCGCTCGTAGCGGGCCGCCATCGCCATGCCCACCGCGTTGGCCACACCCTGCCCGAGCGGACCGGTGGTGGTCTCCACGCCCTGGGTGTGCCCGTACTCCGGGTGGCCCGGGGTCTTCGAACCCCAGGTGCGGAAGGCCTTCAGGTCGTCCAGCTCCAGGCCGAAGCCGGCCAGGTACAGCTGGGTGTAGAGGGTCAGGGACGAGTGGCCGGCGGACAGCACGAAGCGGTCGCGGCCCACCCACTGCGGGTCGGCCGGGTCGTGCCGCATCACCTTCTGGAAGAGGGTGTAGGCGGCCGGAGCCAGGCTCATCGCCGTACCGGGATGGCCGTTGCCGACCTTCTGTACGGCGTCGGCGGCCAGGACACGGGCGGTGTCCACGGCCCGCTGGTCCAGGTCGGTCCACTCAAGGTCTGTGGTGGTCGGCTTGGTGCTCACCCTGGGTCAGGGCTCCTCTCCACATGTCGGTCGCCGGTCTTCGGGGCATGCGCCCACCCGGCCGCCGGCGTGCTTCTGCCCGCCGGCCGCTGCCGAGCCTACCCCTGTGAGGACGTGCATTTTTTCGAGTGTTTCCAGACTGCCGGGACTCCGTCGGATCCGCCTCCCGACTGGCCGAACGCCGTATTCGGCACATGAATACGGACACTGACATCTGAGCGCTCAATCGAGTGCCGGGGCCCCTCTTATGGGGCCCCTCTCATGGGGGCCGCCAACACGACCCCACCCCCGCGAAGGCCGGGGTATGGGCAACGTCTAAAGTGGCGTGGTACGCGCGAGCCTTTACCGGGACTTCACACGGGGGGGGCTTGCTGGGATGTCTCTGTCAGGGGTGTGCGTGACGGCCGTCGAATCACGTCCAGCGGGCGTGCTGGGTGGTGCGAGCCAAGGCCCGGTTCACCGGCCGTTCGGGGCCCGTGTCAAGGCGTTCGTGGCTCTGACCAAGCCGCGGATCATCGAGCTGCTGCTCATCACCACCGTTCCGGTGATGTTCCTGGCGCAGCAGGGCGTGCCGGACCTGAAGCTGGTCCTGCTGACCTGCGTGGGCGGTTACCTCTCGGCGGGCGGCGCCAACGCGCTCAACATGTACATCGACCGCGACATCGACGCCCTGATGGACCGCACCTCGCAGCGGCCGCTGGTGACCGGCATGGTCAGCCCGCCCGAGTGCCTGGCCTTCGGCATCACCCTCGCCGTCGTCTCGACGCTGCTGTTCGGCCTCACCGTCAACTGGCTGAGCGCCTGGCTGTCGCTCGGAGCGCTCCTCTTCTACGTCGTCGTCTACACGATGATCCTCAAGCGGCGTACGTCGCAGAACATCGTGTGGGGCGGCATCGCCGGCTGCCTCCCGGTCCTCATCGGCTGGTCGTCGGTCACGAACTCGATGTCCTGGGCGCCGGTCATCCTCTTCCTCGTCATGTTCTTCTGGACGCCGGCGCACTACTGGCCGCTGTCCATGAAGGTCAAGGAGGACTACGCGCGCGTGGGCGTGCCGATGCTGCCGGTCATCGCCTCCAACAAGGTCGTCGCCCGGCAGATCGTCATCTACAGCTGGGTGATGGTCCTGGTCTCGCTGCTCCCCACCCCGCTCGGCTACACCGGCTGGTTCTACACGGCGGTCGCCGTGGCGGCCGGCGGTTACTGGCTCTGGGAGGCGCACGGTCTGCAGAACCGGGCGAAGGCCGAGGTGACGGGCGTGAAGCTGAAGGAGATGCGGCTGTTCCACTGGTCGATCACCTATGTGTCGATCCTGTTCGTCGCGGTCGCGGTGGACCCGTTCCTGCGCTGACGCACGTCACACAGGTCCGCTCTCGCCAGTCGATCTACTCGTGAGTAGCATCCTGGTCATGGCAGACACGCAGCAGGTTGACCCGAAGGCCGAGCGCACGGCGGCGAAGCTCGCCCACCAGATCAGCACCTTCGCCAAGGCCCACGGCGGCGCCGAGGGCCAGGTGGCCCACATCGGCGAGCGCGGCGCCCGTATCGTGCTCGTGGGCGAGGACGGCGGCTGGGGCGACCTCGTGGCCCCCAGCACCGAGATCGCCGAGAAGGCCGTCGAGAAGTCCGGCATCACCGTCCACGAGTCCTTCGACGGCGAGTTCGCCGCGAAGGTGACGACCGGGCAGTACGAGTGGAAGCGCATGGCCGGCATGCAGATCGGCGGCTGACCGGCGCGCCGAAGAGGCGCGGGGCCGTGTCGATGTGCGGCTCCGCCGCGTGGGCGCGAGTAACCAAAGACGACCCGCGGCCGCCGAACTACGAACAGTCCCGAGCTCATCCGCGACCTCGAACCCCGTTCACCCGTTAGGCCGGTCAAGCCAGCGCACGCGGGGAGCCTCGGATGATCGAAACGCCGTCCCTCGTGGACCAGTACTGCCACGGCGTACTGCGGACGGAACTGGGCCTCGGCACCTTCGAGGCCCAGCTGGCCCGCACCGAGGGCCCACCCGCGCCCGGCACCACCCTCTTCGACACCCAGACGGGCTTCGCCGTACGGCGCTGGTGCCCGCCCCTGCTCGGCCTCGAACCGCACTGCCCGCCCGCCCGCTATCTGGCCCGGCGCCGCGAACTGGGCGTCCTGGAAACGGGCCGCAGGCTGCTGCGCGGCAGCGGTATCACCACGTACCTCGTCGACACCGGCCTGCCCGGCGATCTCACCGGCCCCGCCGAGATGGCCTGTGACGGCGGTGCCCAGGCCCGTGAGATCGTCCGCCTGGAGCTGCTCGCGGAGCAGGTCGCCGACACGTCGGGCACCGTCGAGTCCTTCCTCGCCAACCTCGCCGAGTCCGTCCACGGCGCCGCCGCGGACGCCGTCGCCTTCACCTCCGTCGCCGGCCTCAGACACGGCCTGGCCCTCGCGCCCGAGCCGCCGGGACCGGGGGAGGTGCGGGGCGCGGCGGGCCGCTGGCTGGCCGGGCGGCGGGTCGGCGGCGCGCTCACCGACCCTGTGCTGCTCCGGCACCTGCTGTGGATCGCGGTCGCCTCGGGCCTGCCCCTGCAACTGCACGCCGGGCTCGGCGAGCCGGGCTCCCGCATCGACCGCACCGACCCCGTGCTGCTCACCGACTTCGTCCGGGCCACAGCCGGCCTCGGTACCGACCTGATCCTGCTGCACGGCTATCCGTACCACCGCCACGCCGCCCATCTGGCCGGGGTCTTCCCGCACGTCTACACCGACTCCGGCGCCGGACTCGTGCGTACCGGCGCCCGCGCGGCCACGGTCCTCGCCGAGATCCTGGAGCTGGCCCCCTTCGGCAAGATCCTCTTCTCCACCGGCGCCCACGGGCTGCCCGAGCTGCACGTCGTCGGAGCCCGCCTCTTCCGCGAGGCCCTGAGCCGGATCCTGGGCACCTGGGTCGCCGACGGCGCCTGGTCGCTGGAGGACGCCCAGCGGGTGGCCCGCATGGTCGCGGCGGACAACGCGCGCCGGGTCTACGGACTGGGGTGAGCCGTCCGTGTCTCGTCGCCGGCACCCCCGCCGACACCGGCCGCCCGCACGTCACCCGGGCGCACGGACGCGTGCTGTACGGCGGTGCTCCGGGCGGCCCTCGGCGCTCGCGCCGAGGGCGAGGACGTCACGACGCGCTGGTCACCGCGTACGCGTGACTCACGCGCGCGTGCCCACGGTCACCTCGGCCGAGGGACCGGGCAGGTCGAGGGTGTCCTGCGGGCGCTCGCGGAGCGCCATCAGGACGCGCAGGACGCCGATCCACACCAGGCAGGAGCCGAACATGTGCAGCGCGACCAGCAGCCCGGGCAGATGGGTGAAGTACTGCACGTAACCGATCACGCCCTGACCGAGCAGGATCAGGAACAGCTCCCGTGTCCGCGCCAGCGGCCCCCGCGGCGCGTCCACCGCCTTCAGCACGAACCACAGCGCGAACGTCAGCGTCACCACGATCCACGCGAGCACCGCGTGCAGCTTGGCCACGGTCTCCCAGTCGATGGGGATCCGCTTGACCTCGCTGGAGTCACCCGCGTGCGGCCCGGCTCCGGTCACCACCGTGCCGGCGACGACGAGCAGCAGGGACGCGGCCACCAGGAACCACACCAGCTGCCGTACGGCCGTGCCGACCAGCGGCCGGGGCGCTCCGTCGCCCTCGCGGGTGCGCTGCCACATCACCGCGGCGACCGCGACCAGAGCCGTCGCCGACAGGAAGTGGACCGCGACGGTGTACGGGTTCAGGCCCACCAGCACCACGATGCCGCCGATGACCGCGTTGCTCATCACCAGCCAGAACTGCGCCCAGCCCAGCCGGGTCAGGCTGCGTCGGTACGGCTTCTCGGAGCGCGCGGCGATGATCGCCCAGCCGACCGCGGCGCACAGCACGTACGTCAGCATCCGGTTGCCGAACTCGATCGCGCTGTGGTAGCTCAGCGCGCTCGTCGGTGTGAGCGAGCCGTCGGTGCACTCGGGCCAGGTCGGGCAGCCGAGGCCCGAGGCGGTCAACCGGACGACACCGCCGGTGACGACGATGACCACCGACATCACGAGCGCGGCGAGGGCCGCCCGCTGGACGGTCCGGGGCTGCGGAGTCCAGTGGTCGGCGATGAAGGCGAGCGGGTTGCGCAGAGCCGCTACGGCGTCGGCGGGGTTCAGCTTGGGCACGGACACCATCGTAGGCCGCCGCTTGTGCACACTTTCACGAGGGTCCACCGTACGGCTCACTCCCAGCGGAAGAACCTTCCCGCGGCGGCCAGTCCGACGACCGCCCACACCGCCAGGATCCCCAGGTCGCCCCAGGGCATCCCGGCTCCGTGCTGGAGCACGTCCCGCAAGCCGTCCGACAGCGCGGAGATGGGCAGCATCCCGAGCACGTGCTGTGCGGCCGGGCCGAACTTGTCCAGCGGCACGATGACGCCGCCGCCGACGAGCAGCAGCAGGAAGACCAGGTTGGCGGCGGCCAGGGTCGCCTCCGCCTTCAGCGTGCCCGCCATCAGCAGCCCGAGCCCGGAGAAGGCGGCCGTACCGAGGACGAGCAGGAGCAGGACGGCGGCGGGGTTGCCGTGCGGGGACCAGCCCAGCGCGAAGGCGATCACCGTCAGCAGGATCACCTGGAGAACCTCGGTGACCAGCACGGACGCCGTCTTGGCGGTCATCAGGGCCCAGCGGGGCAGTGGCGAGGAGGCGAGCCGCTTGAGTACGCCGTAGCGGCGCTCGAAGCCGGTCGCGATGGCCTGCCCGGTGAACGCCGTCGACATCACGGCCAGCGCCAGGATGCCGGGGGCCAGGAAGTCCACCGCCTCGCCCTTGCCGGTGTCCACGATGTCCACGGAGCTGAAGAGCACCAGCAGCAGGGTCGGGATGACGACCGTCAGCAGCAGCTGCTCGCCGTTGCGCAGCAGCATCTTCGTCTCCAGCGCCGCCTGCGCCGCGATCATGCGGGGGAGGGGCGCCGCACCCGGCTGGGGGGCGTACGTACCGGTTGCGGTCGTCACGAGCGCAGCTCCTTGCCTGTGAGCTCCAGAAAAACGTCCTCCAGCGTGTGCCGCTCCACCGAGATGCGGTCCGGCATCACTCCGTGCTGGGCGCACCAGGAGGTCACGGTGGCCAGCAGCTGCGGGTCGACCTTGCCGACGACCCGGTAGCTGCCCGGGGTCAGCTCGGCGGCCGTGCAGTCGGCCGGGAGGGCCTTCAGCAGGGAGCCCACGTCGAGGCCGGGGCGGCCGGTGAAGCGCAGGGTGTTCTCGGCGCCGCCCTTGCACAGCTCCTCCGGGGAGCCCTGGGCGATGACCCGGCCGCCGTCGATGATGGCCACGTCGTCGGCGAGCTGCTCGGCCTCTTCCATGTAGTGCGTGGTGAGGATCACCGAGACCCCGTCCGCGCGCAGGTCCTTCACCAGGTCCCAGGTGGCCCGGCGGGCCTGCGGGTCCAGTCCGGCCGTGGGCTCGTCCAGGAAGACCAGTTCCGGGCGCCCCACGACGGCCATGGCGAGTGCGAGCCGCTGCTGCTGGCCGCCGGACAGCCGCCGGTAGCCGGTCCGCCCGCAGGCGCCCAGCCCCAGCCGCTCGATCAGCGCGTCCACGTCCAGCGGATGCGCGTGCAGCTTGGCCACGTGGCGCAGCATCTCGTCGGCCCGGGCGCCGGAGTACACGCCGCCGGACTGGAGCATCACACCGATACGGGGACGCAGCTCGGCGGACTGGCGCACCGGGTCGAGGCCCAGGACCCGCACCGTGCCGGAATCCGGCTTCCGGTACCCCTCGCAGGACTCGACCGTGGTCGTCTTCCCCGCCCCGTTGGGACCGAGTACGGCGGTCACGCCCGCCTCGGCCACCAGGTCGAGGCCGTCCACCGCGGTCTTCGTGCCGTACCGCTTCACCAGGGCCTGGACCTGAACCACGGGCTCGCTTCGCATGGGTCCAGAGTCTAGGGAAGCGCCGGGCCGGTCAGGCGCGGGGGTGGGAGATCTCCTCCTCACGGGGCCGGTGGACGGCCAGCCACCGCTCGGCGTAGGCCACGGCGTCCGCGACGGGGAACAGCCGGGCCTCGGCGGCGCCGACCCTTCCGCGTACCACGGGACGGTCCCGTTCGAAGTCGTGCCCCAGTTCGTCGAAGCGGTCGGAGGTGATCGACACCTCGACCACGGTCTCCCAGCCGCCGCCCGGCGCCGGGCGGCCGACCTCCGCCAGCGGGGACGGGATGCGGTACTCGGCCAGGTGGAAGCTGGTGCAGGAGTCGTATCCGGCGCCCAGCAGCAGCACCCGGGCGCCCAGCTTCTCCAGCCGGGCGAGCGGGCTGCGCTCGCCGAGCCGGCAGTCGGGCGCGTGGCCGCCGGTGATCTCCCGCGCGTGCGGGCCGAGCGCCGCGAACGAGGTCTGCGGGTGTGCGCTGCGCAGGGCGCCGGGCCAGGTCCGTACGGTCTCCGGGACCACGCCGACGCCGCGGGTGGGGGTGATCAGCGGGTCGTAGGCGGGCATCGTGGCGCGGATCCGGTCCCACCACTCCTCGGGCACCGGAGGGTTCCCCCACACGGCCGGGTCGGACAGGTCGGCCGACTGGGTCGGGACGACCAGCGTGCCCGACGGGCCGAGGGCGTCGAGGAGACCTTGGACGACCGCGACGGCGCCTCCGTTCACCCAGCCGAGCGAGCGGAGGGAGGAGTGCACCAGGAGGATCTCGCCGGTTTCCACACCCAGCAGACGCAGCTGTGCGGCGATGGTGTCGCGCGTGACGAGAGGGCCGGTCGGAGGGGGTGTCGGCATGGTTCGCGAGTCTTCCCGACGGACCCGTCCGCCGCCACCGATTTGCCTGGTCAGGGCCTCGCGAATGATCGATCAAAGATCGTTTCCGCAGGTCGGATTAGGTATCCCTAAGTGACGCAGGGCACCGCTCGATGATCCGGACGGCGCTTGTCAGGCTCCGCGGAATTACGCAACAATGGCGTTGTGAAAAACGTCGGCGAGGCTCGGGAGACCCCCCTGGGGGCCCCGCAGGAGGAACTCGCGACCGGTGAGCGCTCCACGCGCAACCGCGTCGCGCGATCCATCCTGGACCACGGCCCGTCGACCGTCGCCGAGCTCGCCGGCCGGCTGGGACTGACCCAGGCGGCCGTCCGGCGTCACCTGGACGCACTGGTCGCCGACGACGTCGTGGAGGCCCGCGAACAGCGCGTGTACGGCACGCGCACACGTGGCCGCCCCGCCAAGGTCTTCGCGCTGACCGACTGCGGCCGCGACGCCTTCGACCAGTCGTACGACAAGCTCGCCGCGGACGCGCTCCGCTGGATCGCCGAGCAGGGGGGCGGCCCCGAGGCGGTCGCCGCCTTCGCCCGCGCCCGGATCACCGCCCAGGCGCGCGCGTACCGCAAGGCGATCGAGGCCGTGACGCCCGACAAACGCGCGGAAGCGCTGGCCAAGGCCCTGAGTGTCGACGGGTACGCTGCTACGGCGCGCAGCGCACCGGTCGGCGAGCAGCTGTGCCAGCACCACTGCCCGGTCGCCCATGTCGCGGAGCAGTTCCCGCAGCTGTGCGAGGCGGAGACGGAGATCTTCGCGGAGCTGCTGGGTACCCACGTCCAGCGACTGGCGACCATCGCGCACGGCGACGGCGTCTGCACGACGTTCATCCCCAAGACATCCACTGACGCACCTGCAAGCACGGCCGGGAGGAACCCCGCATGACTCTCCCCACGGAGACTGCCCACCCCGAACTCGAGGGCCTGGGCAAGTACGAATACGGCTGGGCCGACTCCGACGTGGCCGGTGCCTCCGCCAGGCGCGGCCTGAACGAGGAGGTCGTCCGCGACATCTCCGGCAAGAAGTCGGAGCCGGAGTGGATGACCAAGCTGCGCCTGAAGGGCCTGAAGCTCTTCGAGAAGAAGCCGATGCCGAACTGGGGCTCCGACCTCTCGGGCATCGACTTCGACAACATCAAGTACTTCGTGCGCTCCACGGAGAAGCAGGCGGAGTCCTGGGAGGACCTGCCCGAGGACATCAAGAACACCTACGACAAGCTGGGCATCCCGGAGGCCGAGAAGCAGCGCCTCGTCGCCGGTGTCGCCGCCCAGTACGAGTCGGAGGTCGTCTACCACCAGATCCGCGAGGACCTGGAGGAGCAGGGCGTCATCTTCCTCGACACCGACACCGCCCTGAAGGAGCACCCGGAGCTCTTCAAGGAGTACTTCGGCACGGTCATCCCGGCCGGTGACAACAAGTTCGCCGCGCTGAACACCGCCGTGTGGTCCGGCGGCTCCTTCATCTACGTGCCGAAGGGCGTGCACGTCGAGATCCCGCTGCAGGCCTACTTCCGTATCAACACGGAGAACATGGGCCAGTTCGAGCGGACCCTGATCATCGTCGACGAGGGTGCCTACGTGCACTACGTCGAGGGCTGCACGGCCCCGATCTACAAGTCGGACTCGCTGCACTCCGCGGTCGTCGAGATCATCGTCAAGAAGAACGCCCGCTGCCGCTACACGACCATCCAGAACTGGTCGAACAACGTCTACAACCTGGTCACCAAGCGCGCCGTGGCCTACGAGGGCGCGACCATGGAGTGGATCGACGGCAACATCGGCTCCAAGGTGACGATGAAGTACCCGGCCGTCTACCTGATGGGCGAGCACGCCAAGGGCGAGACCCTGTCCATCGCCTTCGCGGGCGAGGGCCAGCACCAGGACGCCGGTTCCAAGATGGTCCACATGGCGCCGAACACCTCGTCCAACATCGTCTCCAAGTCGGTGGCGCGCGGCGGCGGCCGTACCTCGTACCGCGGCCTGGTCGAGATCGGCGAGGGTGCCCACGGCTCCAAGTCCAACGTGCTGTGTGACGCGCTGCTGGTCGACACCATCTCCCGCTCCGACACGTACCCCTACGTCGACGTCCGCGAGGACGACGTGTCCATGGGGCACGAGGCGACCGTCTCCAAGGTCTCCGAGGACCAGCTCTTCTACCTGATGAGCCGCGGTCTGACCGAGTTCGAGGCGATGGCGATGATCGTGCGCGGCTTCGTCGAGCCGATCGCCAAGGAGCTGCCCATGGAGTACGCCCTCGAGCTCAACCGGCTGATCGAGCTGCAGATGGAAGGCGCGGTCGGCTAAGACCCGCGGTCCGGACGACAGCTAGCGAAATCTGACGCAGGAAAGAGAGCAGACCGACAGCCATGGCTGAGGCTCAGAACATCCCCGTGGGATCCACCACCGCGGGCCAGATCGCGGTCGCCGCCGAGTCGACCGTCGTCTCGCGCATGAGCGCGCCCCCGTCCTTCGACGTGGCGGACTTCCCGGTCCCCCACGGACGTGAGGAGGAGTGGCGGTTCACGCCGCTGGAGCGGCTGCGCGGGCTGCACGACGGCACCGCGGTCGCCACCGGCGACGGCGTGAAGGTGGACGTCCAGGCCCCCGAGGGCGTGACCGTCGAGACCGTCGGCCGCGACGACGCCCGCATCGGCCGGGCCGGCACCCCGGTGGACCGCGTCGCCGCCCAGGCGTACTCCGCCTTCGAGCAGGCCGGCGTGGTCACCGTCCCCAAGGAGACGGTGCTCACCGAGCCGATCCGTATCGCCGTGCACGGCGAGGGCGGGGTCGCCTACGGCCACCAGGTGATCGAGCTGGGCGCCTTCGCCGAGGCCGTCGTCGTCATCGACCACACCGGTGACGCGGTACTCGCCGCCAACGTCGACTACGTCCTGGGCGACGGTGCCAAGCTGACCGTCGTCTCCGTCCAGGACTGGGACGACAAGGCCGTGCACGTGGGCCAGCACAACGCGCTGATCGGCCGGGACGCCACCTTCAAGTCGTTCGTGGTCACCTTCGGCGGCGACCTCGTACGCCTGCACCCGCGCGTCGCCTACGCCGGCACCGGCGGCGAGGCCGAGCTGTTCGGCCTGTACTTCACCGACGCCGGGCAGCACCAGGAGCACCGCCTGCTGGTCACCCACAACACCCCGCACTGCAAGTCGAACGTCGTCTACAAGGGCGCGCTCCAGGGCGACGACGCGCACGCGGTCTGGATCGGCGACGTGCTCATCGAGGCCAAGGCCGAGGGCACGGACACCTACGAGATGAACCGCAACCTGGTCCTCACGGACGGCGCGCGCGTCGACTCGGTGCCGAACCTGGAGATCGAGACCGGCGAGATCGTCGGTGCCGGCCACGCCTCCGCCACCGGCCGCTTCGACGACGAGCAGCTCTTCTACCTGATGGCCCGCGGCATCCCGGAGCACGAGGCCCGCCGTCTGGTGGTCCGCGGCTTCTTCGCCGGGCTCGTCCAGCAGATCGGTGTCGCCGACATCGAGGAGCGCCTGCTCGCCAAGATCGAAGAGGAGCTGGAGGCTTCGGTCGCATGACCTTCGTACGCGCCTGCGGGCTGAGCGAGCTGGAGGAGGACACCCCGAAGCGGGTGGAACTCGACGGCACGCCGGTCTCGGTCGTCAAGACCGAGGGGGAGGTGTTCGCGATCCACGACATCTGCTCCCACGCGAACGTCTCGCTGTCCGAGGGCGAGGTGGAGGACTGCCAGATCGAGTGCTGGCTGCACGGCTCCGCCTTCGACCTGCGCACCGGCAAGCCGTCCGGCCTCCCGGCCACGCGCCCCGTCCCCGTATACCCCGTAAAGATCGAAGGGGACGACGTTCTCGTCTCCGTCACCCAGGAGTCCTGAGGCACCCATGGCAACGCTTGAAATCCGAGACCTGCACGTCACCGTCGAGGCCGACAACGCCACGAAGGAGATCCTCAAGGGCGTCGACCTCACCGTGAAGCAGGGCGAGACGCACGCCATCATGGGCCCCAACGGCTCGGGCAAGTCGACCCTCGCCTACTCGCTCGCGGGTCACCCGAAGTACACGATCACCAGCGGCACCGTGCTGCTCGACGGCGAGGACGTCCTGGAGATGTCCGTCGACGAGCGCGCCCGCGCGGGCCTGTTCCTGGCGATGCAGTACCCGGTCGAGGTCCCCGGCGTCTCGGTCTCCAACTTCCTGCGCACCTCCGCCACCGCCATCCGCGGCGAGGCCCCCAAGCTGCGCACCTGGGTGAAGGAGGTCAAGGAGGCCATGGAACGCCTCAACATGGACCCGTCCTTCGCCGAGCGGAATGTGAACGAGGGCTTCTCCGGCGGTGAGAAGAAGCGCCACGAGATCCTTCAGCTGGAGCTGCTCAAGCCGAAGGTCGCGATCCTCGACGAGACCGACTCCGGCCTGGACGTCGACGCGCTCCGCATCGTCTCCGAGGGCGTCAACCGCGTCCGCGAGACCGGCGAGGTCGGCACCCTGCTGATCACGCACTACACGCGCATCCTGCGCTACATCAAGCCCGACCACGTCCACGTGTTCGCCGGCGGCCGCATCGTCGAGTCCGGCGGCCCCGAGCTCGCGGACAAGCTGGAGAACGAGGGCTACGAGGCATACGTGAAGGGTGGCGCATCCGCGTGACACAGCTGCCGGGCCTCCTCGACACCGAGGCGATCCGCAAGGACTTCCCCGTACTGGACCGCGTCGTCCACGACGGCAGGAAGCTCGTGTACCTGGACAACGCGGCGACCAGCCAGAAGCCGCGTCAGGTACTGGACGCCCTGAGCGAGTACTACGAGCGCTACAACGCCAACGTCCACCGCGGTGTGCATGTGCTCGCCGAGGAGGCCACGGCGCTGTACGAGGGCGCACGCGACAAGGTCGCCGCGTTCGTCAACGCGCCGAGCCGCGACGAGGTGATCTTCACCAAGAACGCCTCCGAGTCGCTGAACCTCGTGGCGAACATGCTGGGCTGGGCCGACGAGCCCTACCGGGTGGACCACGAGACCGAGATCGTCATCACGGAGATGGAGCACCACTCCAACATCGTGCCGTGGCAGCTGCTGGCACAGCGCACGGGCGCGAAGCTGAAGTGGTTCGGCCTCACCGACGACGGCCGGCTCGACCTGTCCAACATCGACGAGATCATCACCGAGAAGACGAAGATCGTCTCCTTCGTGCTGGTGTCGAACATCCTGGGCACGGTCAACCCGGTCGAGGCGATAGTGCGCCGCGCGCAGGAAGTCGGCGCGCTGGTCTGCATCGACGCCTCCCAGGCCGCCCCGCACATGCCGCTGGACGTACAGGCCCTGCAGGCCGACTTCGTGGCCTTCACCGGTCACAAGATGTGCGGCCCGACCGGCATCGGCGTCCTGTGGGGCCGCCAGGAGCTCCTGGAGGACCTTCCCCCGTTCCTGGGCGGCGGCGAGATGATCGAGACCGTCTCGATGCACTCGTCCACGTACGCCCCGGCGCCGCACAAGTTCGAGGCGGGCACGCCCCCGATCGCCCAGGCGGTCGGTCTCGGCGCCGCGATCGACTACCTCCAGTCGATTGGCATGGACAAGATCCTCGCCCACGAGCACGCGCTCACCGAGTACGCGGTCCAGCGCCTGCAGAAGGTCCCGGACCTCAGGATCATCGGCCCGACGACGGCCGAGGACCGCGGCGCGGCGATCTCCTTCACGCTCGGTGACATCCACCCGCACGACGTGGGCCAGGTCCTGGACGAGCAGGGCATCGCCGTCCGCGTCGGCCACCACTGCGCGCGGCCCGTCTGCCTGCGCTACGGAATTCCTGCGACCACGCGAGCGTCGTTCTACCTGTACTCCACGCCGGCCGAGATCGACGCACTGGTCGAGGGGCTGGAGCACGTTCGGAACTTCTTCGGCTGAGGGACGTGAGCTGAGACCGTGAAGCTGGATTCGATGTACCAGGAAGTCATCCTGGACCACTACAAGAACCCCCATGGGCGTGGTCTGAGGGATGGCGACGCCGAGGTACACCACGTGAACCCGACGTGCGGCGACGAGATCACCCTCCGTGTGAAGTACGACGGCACGAAGATCGCGGACGTCTCGTACGAGGGCCAGGGCTGCTCCATCAGCCAGGCCTCCGCCTCCGTGCTGAACGAGCTGCTGGTCGGCAAGGACCTGACCGAGGCGCAGAAGATCCAGGAGACCTTCCTGGAACTGATGCAGTCGAAGGGAAGGATCGAGCCGGACGAGGCGATGGAGGACATCCTGGAGGACGCGGTCGCGTTCGCCGGTGTCTCCAAGTACCCCGCGCGGGTCAAGTGCGCCCTCCTGAGCTGGATGGCGTGGAAGGACGCGACGGCCCAGGCGCTGGGTGGCGCCGCCGCCGAAAGGAAGACGGCATGACCGACACCGCTGAGATGAAGCCGGCCTCCGAGGAGGAGCTGCGCGAGGCCCTGATGGACGTCGTCGACCCCGAGCTGGGCATCGACGTCGTCAACCTCGGCCTGATCTACGGCATCCACATCGACGACTCCAACATCGCGACCGTCGACATGACCCTGACCTCCGCGGCCTGCCCGCTGACGGACGTCATCGAGGACCAGGCCAAGTCCGCCACGGACGGCCTCGTCAACGAGCTGCGCATCAACTGGGTCTGGATGCCCCCGTGGGGCCCCGACAAGATCACGGACGACGGCCGCGAGCAGCTTCGGGCGCTCGGCTTCAACGTCTGAGGCAGAGCCTGCGAAAAGGGGCCACGGCAGCACGCCGGGGCCCCTTTTCGTATGTGCGGAAGACGCATGTGTACGGCCGTACACAACGCTGTGTACGATCGTACACATGGGATACCTGACGCTCGCCGGCGCCATAGCCGCCGAGGTCGCCGCGACGACGGCGATGAAGTACAGCGAGGGGTTCAGCCGGCTCTGGCCCTCGCTCGTGACGACTCTGGGCTACCTCGTCTCCTTCGCGCTGCTCGCCCACACACTGAAGACCGTCCAGATCGGCACGGCGTACGCGATCTGGTCCGGAGTGGGCACCGCGGCCATCGCCGTCCTCGGCCTGCTGCTCTTCGGGGAGGGGCTGAGCATCGCCAAGGTGGGCGGGATCCTGCTGATCATCGGGGGAGTGGTCGTGCTGAACCTGGGCGGGGCGAGCCACTGATGCCGCGCCGCTACGACCCCGACCGGCGCCGCCGCATCATCGACGCGGCGATCCGTGTCGTCGGCAGGGACGGCATCGCCGGTCTGAGCCACCGCTCGGTCGCCGCCGAGGCGGACGTCCCGCTCGGTTCCACGACGTACCATTTCGCCACCCTGGAAGAGCTGATGGTGGCCGCGCTGCGGCAGGCGAACGAGAACTTCGCCAGGGTGCTGGCCGAACGGCTGCCGGAGCAGGACGGCGACGGCGACCTCGCCGGGGAACTCGCCGGCGCGCTCGGCGAGTGGCTGGGCGGCGACCGTACGGGTGTGGAGCTGGAGTACGAGCTGTATCTCGCGGCCCTGCGGCGCCCCGCGCTGCGCCCCGTCGCCGCCGAGTGGACCGAGGACGCGGCGGCGCTGCTGGCCCGGCGCACCGACCCGGTCACGGCCCGCGCCCTGCTCGCCCTGATGGACGGCATCAGCCTCCAGGTGCTGCTGACCGGCGGTTCGTACGACGAGGAGTACACCCGCGCCGCGCTGGCTCGGCTGATCCCCTGAAGGCGCGCCCGGCACGTGAGACGCGGTTCGCCCTCACGACCCCGCTCACGTTAGGTTTTCCCCATGACCGAGTCTGCTTCCCGCACCACCGGCGCCGTCGCCGCCGGCCTTGCCACCCTCGCCTCCGACGGCACCGTTCTCGACACCTGGTTCCCGGCCCCCGAACTGGTCGAGGAGCCGGGCCCGGCCGGCACCGAGCGGCTCACCGCCGAGCAGGCGGCCGAGCTGCTGGGCGGCGGCGCGACCGCGGCGATCGGCCCGGACGCCCGCCGGGGCGTCGAGGTGGTCGCGGTCCGCACGGTCATCGCCTCCCTCGACGAGAAGCCGCTCGACGCCCACGACGTCTACCTGCGCCTGCACCTGCTCTCGCACCGCCTGGTCAAGCCGCACGGCCAGAGCCTGGACGGCATCTTCGGCCACCTCGCCAACGTCGCCTGGACCTCGCTCGGCCCGGTCGCCGTGGACGACATCGAGAAGGTGCGGCTCAACGCCCGCGCCGAGGGCCTGCACCTCCAGGTCACCTCGATCGACAAGTTCCCGCGCATGACGGACTACGTCGCCCCCAAGGGCGTACGCATCGCCGACGCCGACCGGGTCCGCCTCGGCGCGCACCTCGCCGAGGGCACCACGGTCATGCACGAGGGCTTCGTCAACTTCAACGCCGGCACGCTCGGCACCTCCATGGTCGAGGGCCGGATCTCCGCGGGCGTCGTGGTCGGCAACGGCTCCGACATCGGCGGCGGCGCCTCCACCATGGGCACCCTGTCCGGCGGCGGCAACGTGATCATCTCCATCGGCGAGCGCTGCCTGATCGGCGCCGAGGCGGGCGTCGGCATCGCGCTCGGCGACGAGTGCGTGGTCGAGGCCGGCCTCTACATCACCGCGGGCACCCGCATCACCATGCCCGACGGCCAGATCGTCAAGGCCCGCGAGCTCAACGGCGCCTCCAACATCCTCTTCCGCCGCAACTCGGTCAGCGGCAAGGTCGAGGCCCGCCCGAACAACGCGGTCTGGGGCGGCCTGAACGACATCCTGCACAGCCACAACTGATCATTGGCGGCCGTGACCTGCGGCCGCCTTATCGATCAACGCTCTGACCTGCTGCTGAGCTGTCGGCAGTTGTCGACGTTGGTCACCATCGAGCGCCCTTCCACGGCCCCTGGGCGGCCCGGGAGGGCGCTTGTGCGTGGGCCCCGCTCCAAGAGACCGCGGCCATGCGGTTCACGTCGCCTGCCCCTGCGTGCGGCCCTCCCTCGGGGAGGACGACGAGTGTGCCGGCGGTGAGGTCGTACGGTTCCCATCTCGTGGACAGCTGCACCGGCTTGGCGTCGGCCAGGCACTCGTACGTCGTCCGGACGCACAGGTCACCATGGGCGATCCGGAGCCGAGTCGGGATCTCTGCGGGAGCCGGCGCTTTGGCCTCCGTCCGGCTCTCCCAGTCCCCTTGCCTGCCCGGGGCGTTCATGTCCGCCCGGAACGGCGACCCGTCGGGCCGCTCGCGCGCGGACGAACGGACTTATCGGCTTCTGAGAGGCGCCCTTGGTCGTGATCGGTCGTTGTGATTGCAGTACTCGGTTGCTGTACGGCTTGGGCAGCGCTGCGAACGTGAGTGAGGTTGTTGCGGGCGGTGAGCGTGTCGGGGTGGTCGGGGCCGAGGAGGCGTTCCCGGTCGGTCAGGACCTGTTCGAGTAGTTCGAGCCCTTCTTGGGCACGCCCCGCATCGTGGTAGGAGATGGCGAGGTTGTTGCGGGCGGTGAGCGTGTCGGGGTGGTCGGGACCGAGGAGGCGTTCCCGGTCGGTCAGGACCTGTTCGAGTAGTTCGAGCCCTTCTTGGGCACGCCCCGCATCGTGGTAGGAGCCGGCGAGGTTGTTGCGGGCGGTGAGCGTCGCGGGGTGGTCCGGGCCGAGGAGACGCTGCATGTCGGTCAGGACCTGCTCGAGCAGTTCGAGCCCTTCCTGGGCGCGCCCCGCATCGTGGTAGGAGTTGGCGAGGTTGCCACGGGCGGTGAGCGTGTCGGGGTGGTCCGGGCCGAAGAGGCGTTCCCGGTCAGCCACGACCCGCTCGTGCAGTTCGAGCGCCTCCTGGATGTGCCCGGCATCGCGGTAGGAGTTGGCGAGGTTGCTGCGGGCCGAGAGGGCGTCGGGGTGATCCGGACTGAGGAGACGCTGCATATCGGCCATGACCCGTTTGCGTAGTTCAAGCGCCTCCTGGATGCGCCCGGCATCGTGGTAGGAGTTGGCGAGGTTGTTGCGGGCGGAGAGGGTGTCGGGGTGGTCCGGGCCGAAGATGCGTTCCCGGTCAGCCACGACCCGCTCGTGCAGTTCGAGCGCCTCCTGGGCGCGCCCCGCATGATGGCAGGAGGTGGCGAGGTTGTTGCGGGCAGTGATGGTGTCGGGGTGGTCGGGGCCGAGGAGGCGTTCCCGGTCAGCGACGACCCGCTCGCGCAGTTCGAGGGCCTCCTGGATGCGCCCGGCATCGCTGTAGGAGACGGCGAGGTTGCTGCGGGCTGAGAGGGCGTCGGGGTGGTCGGGGCCGAGGAGGCGTTCCCGGTCAGCGGCGACCCGCTCGCGCAGTTCGAGGGCCTCCTGGATGCGCCCGGCATCGCCGTAGGAGTTGGCGAGGTTGTTGCGGGCGGTGAGCGTGTCGGGGTGGTCCGGGCCGAAAAGGCGTTCCATGCTGGCCAGGACCCGCTCGTGCAGTTCGAGGGCCTCCTGCGTGCGCCCGGCATCGCGGTAGGTGTTGGCGAGGTTGTTGCGGGCGGAGAGGGTCTCGCGGTGGTCCGGGCCGAAGATGCGTTCCCGGTCAGCCAGGACCTGCTCGTGCAGTTCGAGGGCCTCCTGAATGCGGCCGGCATGATGGTGGGAGACGGCGAGGTTGCTGCGGGCAGTGAGGGTGTCGGGGTGGTCTGGGCCGAGGATGTCGCAACTCTGCTGATAGGCCCTCTGATCGTATTCAAGAGCCTGTTTGTAGAGGCCTACTGCTGTCAGGCTGCTGCTGACCTGGTAAATGCACCTGTGTGTTGCTGGCTTCCACAGGTACGGGCGGGTGTGGTGGTCAAGAAGCATGGTGTTCGCGCGCAGTGCCGCGGACAGGTCGCGGTCGTGGTGATCGAGGTCGGGCCACAGGCTGAGGATCGTGTCAGCCGCGGTACGGGCAAGCGCGGGCAGTGCTTGGGGCGGGATCGTCTCGCGTATGGCCCGGGCGGTCAGGGCGTGGACGCGGATCGGTGCCTGGGTGGTGTCCTGGGCGATGAGGGCGTAGGTGCGCAGGCACTCCAGCGCGGTGTGGATGTCCTGCTCGGCGATGGCTGGCTGACGTCCGCGCAGCCAACGCCGGCGGCCGGGGCGCAACGTGCGCAGATGTGCCCTCACCGGCGGTGTGGTCCACAGGTCGGCGGGGTGGCCGAGCGGGTCCATGAGCGCGATGAGTTCCAGGAGCGGACGGGCGAGGCGGGTGGCGTCTGCGGCCTGCACGGCGTTGAGCGAGACGAGAAGGGCCGTGGTGACGGGACGTCCGTAGCCCTCGGTGTCCGCATTCGGCGGCAGGAGATCGCTCAACTTGTTGCCGGTGTCGCGGAAGCGCTCCAGATAGTCGGCGATGCTGCACCGCTTGTTGATCACGTAGGCGGCGGCGTGGCCAAGGGCCAGCGGTAGACGGCCGAGTTCCTCGGCCAGCCGGTCGGCCTCATCGGCGTCGTAGAGGCGGGGGTGCCCCGCGTCGGCGAGGCGGCGATGCAGGTAGGCGCGGGCTTCCTCGACGGTGTAGAGATCCAGGCGGATCAGCTTGCGCCCCTGGCCGCTGAGCAGGGCGTCACTGCGCCGAGTCGTGGCGAGGACCCAGCCGGTCCGGTGGCTGCCGTCGGGCCACCAGGGATCGACGGCTTCTGGGTCGATGATGTCGTCCAGCACGATCAGCCAACGCCGCTCGGTGGCAGGCAGCCACGCAAGGAACGCTTTGGCCGCGGCGGCGACATCCCCCGAAGCACTGCCCGGGAGGCCGAGCCGGTCGGCGGCATCGGCATAGGCGGTGATGATCTGGTCGGGCTCGGTCGCATTCGCCCACACCAGGACGTCCAGTCCGCTGTCCCGCGACCGTTCCTGGTCGCGCAGCTCACGGGCCAGCGCGGCGGCGAGCTGGCTCTTACCGACCCCGCCGTCGCCGGCCAGCACCTGCGAGAGCACCACACTGCCACCCGCAGAGCGGGCCTGCCTGACTGCCTCGCGGGCCTGGGCACGTGATTGAAAGGCCGCGGCCAGCCGCGGAACGGTGCCCACCCATACCGGCCACTCGACCTGAGACGCCGTCACGGGTGGCACCTGAACATGCACGTCACCCGCGATCTGGGTGACGGACCCCTGAGCATGGGCGCGCTGCCACATCCGGCGCTGACTCGGGCCCTGTCTCACAGCTGCGATCCCCCACTACGCCCGGTTGCCGCCGACCTGGTCGATGTCACCGCCGCCGCGCGCCTTCTGTCGGATGCTCTCCCGCAGAACACGACGGCGGGTCGCGGGCGTCCCACCCCGGTCTCCCCCCGTCTGTGTGATGTTCCCCTGCCCGCGCGCCGACTGCCGCGCCCTGCGCATCGGGGAGGCGCCCGTTGGGCCGGGACCGGCCTGGGACGCCCACCAGCCGACGGCCGCCAGAACGCCGGCCGCGACCACCCCCGCGACGGGCCCGATGACCTCCCACGGGTCCTTTCCACCGTCGGACAGCACCGCCCAGGGCACCGCGACAACGAAGAAGGCCACAACCGAAGCGGCCACCGCCACGATCCACCGCGCTACTGCCTGCATGCCCGTCCCCCGACACCCACCCGTGCCAACACGCTCTGGAACAACCCATGTTGGCACGGAACCTCTCGCCTGCACGCACACCTGCAGGGAACCGATGCGAACAACAGGGGGTCGGTCCACGCGGTCAATGAAGCCGACTGCCGCCGTGGACCATCGAGCGCGTGACAGCCGCGCATGACGCGCTGCCGGACGCCTACCAGGAGATGGTCTCCCTGGGGGCGGGCTGCGGCCTGCGACAAGGCGAAATCTTCGGCGGCAAGGAACGGCATGTGCCGTTGCCGGAGTCGGTCTCCTTCGCGGTGGCCGCGCACATCACCACACCCGCACCGGCCGAGATCACCTTGCCGTGGAAGACGCTCGACGGCCCGCCGATCAGGGCCTCGCACCACCATGTCCGCCCGCCGCCCCATATTCTTTGGCCCACGACCTCTTCGTCCCGAAGTAACTTGGACGGGGCACGCCGTCGTCATGGCCAGGGGGAGCATGATGGAGCAGCTTCGGAAGCTCGTTGTCCGCTACGGCGCGTGCGAACAGCAGCCCGTACGCTTCCGTCCGGAAACGTGGCGCTCGCGACTGGAGACGCACGGAGCGGCGCACGTACTCGATATCGGCAGGTCTGCGAACGGGACGAACGGTGGCCGTCTCGTCGACCGGGGCGACCTGACCCGTCTCCGTGACCGCGTCGGTGACGATCCCGGCGGCCTGCGCGACCTGTTCGTGGCCGTCATGATCTGGGGCTCGGGTACCACCAACGGACGTGGGCCGCGGTACACCGAAGCGGCGCTGTCCGACCCGCGTATGCCCACTGTCCTGCGGACCACGCGCGAAGCGGTTCGAGACGGCGACCTGAGCGGGGCCTATCGAAGGTTCGTCCTCAAAGGGGTGGGGCGGTCCTTCTTCACCAAGTGGTTCGCGGCCGTGGACGACCGCGACGCCGCATGCGACCGGGCCCTGATCCTCGACGACCGGGTCTTTCGTTCGCTGAACGCCCTCGGGTGGTCCAGTGGGAAGGCGGCCGGCACACGCCACTGGCCCACCCGGTACGCCACCTACGTCGGCGCCATGCACGGCTGGGCCTCGTCTGCGGGAGTCACGGCGGACTGGCTCGAGTGGCTCCTCTTCCATCTGAACGGTCGCGTTGACGAGCCCTGAGCCTGGGAAAGCCGAGGCGATCCACGGACGGCCGCAGGGCCCCGCGCGCCCGGGCACGGTTCCTGTCGGCCGCCCGCGGTGACCACACGAACCGAGGCGTGCTCCGGCGCCGGCCGGGGTGTGACCGCGGGCTGCTGCATTGGCATCACGGACGTCACCGGGTCGGGGCAATGCGCCACCGGCCCGCGAGCCGGACGTTCCAAACAAGTGCGACTATCACATCACTGTGACATGTCGGCTACGGACCGTCACTGCGTCCGGTAGGAGGACCCATCGATGAACCTCACCCCGAAGCGTCTGCTCGGCACTGCCGCGGCGGTGGCCACGGGCGCCACGGCCCTGCTCGGCGTCGGCGCAGGCACCGCCAACGCCACAGGCAGAGCGCACTGCGACCGTGCCGAACGGGCCATTTGGATAGACGACCCCAGCCGCAACATGACCGGTCACCACTGCAGCCTGCCGGACGACAAGAGCCGCTGGTACACCGTCGAGATCGACACCCTGGTAGAGCCGCACTACACGTCGGACTATCTGAACGGAAGCGTCGACCGGACCGAGACCCTGCACGACAGGACCATCAGGTGCCTGGGCTACACGTCCGAGAACGGCACGGTGAACTGGTTCGGCTGCGTACCCCGCTGACACCAGCGAGGGCTCCCGGGCCCATGCCCCTGCCCCTCGGCCCGGTCGGGCCTTCCCCGACGCGCTTCGTGCGCACTCGCCGGCGGTCACTCCTCACCGAGTGCTGATCACCCCGCGACCAGCTCCGCCCGCAGTGCCAGCAGCCCGTCGGCCGTCTCGCGGCCGGCGGGCAGCAGCGGTGCGCGTACGGGGCCGGCGGGCAGGCCGAGGCGGGTGAGGAGGGCCTTGGCGGTGACTGCCCCGGGCAGGCCCGCACCCGTCATCGCCTCGATCAACGGCGTGGTCCGCAGCTGGAGTTCCGTCGCCCCGGCGGTGTCGCCCGCGTCGAACGCGTCGAAGATCGCGGCGATGTGTCCGGGAACGGCGTTGGCGACCGTGCTCACACAGCCCGCCGCCCCGACCGCGTACAGCGCGAGCACATGCTCGTCGCAGCCCGCGTAGTACGCCAGGTCCGTGTGGGCCAGCACCTTCTGGGTGCCGAGGACGTCGTACGAGCAGTCCTTGACGGCCACGATCCGCGGGTGCGCGGCGAGGCGGATCACCGTGTCCGGCTCGACGCGGGTGCCGGTGCGGCCGGGGATGTCGTACAGCATCACGGGCAGGGCGCTTGCGTCGGCGACCTCGCGGAAGTGCGCCTCCACCGCCTCCTGCGGCGGCCTGCTGTAGTACGGCGTCACCACGAGCACTCCGTCGGCGCCCGCCCGGCCGGCCGCGAGGGTCAGTTCGACGGTGTGCCGGGTGTCGGCCGTGCCCACGCCCGCGACCAGGGACGCCCGGTCGCCGACCGCTTCCCGGACGGCCGCGATCAGCTCCGCCTTCTCGGTGTCCGTGGTGGTGGGGGACTCGCCTGTGGTGCCGTTCAGCACCAGGCCGTCGCAGCCCTCGGCCACCAGCCACGCGGCCAGCTTCCGGGCGCCGTCCAGGTCGAGGGCGCCCGCCTCGGTGAACGGCGTGATCATCGCGCAGAGGGTGCGGCCGAAGGGCGGGGAGGTCGTCCGTGTGCTTGTCATGGGAGTAGTCTCGGCACCACGTGCGTGAAGCTCTACTTAATTCTCCTGCGAGGTATTGATAAGCACCGCTGTAATGTCAGAGGGCTCTATGTCCAACTCGGCATCTCATGGGTCACTATGGCCGGAGGGTCACCGACGTCGTCAGTCATGGGAGGCACCATGAAGCTCGGCAAGGCGCTGGCCACCGGGGTCGCCGAGGAGCGGCCGCTCGTCCGTGAAGAGGAGATCCCGGCGCCCGAGGAGACCGTCCGCGTCGAACCGGCCGAGCCGGCCCGCGAAGAGGTTCCGGCCGCCCGATGAGACTGCGGCTCCCGGCGGAACGCCCTACGGAGCCGCCGACCGGATACAAGATCGCCCACCCCGTGCTGTCCCAGGACGGCATCCGGGCCGGGTTCACCGGAGTGTCGCTCGGCGGTGCGCTGCCGTACGGCGTCCTCGACGACGCCGCGTGCGTCTACGGGCGGCGGCACCGGCCGCCGGCGCGGCTGTGCGACTGCGGGTTCCACTGCGTCCATGAGCGCGGGGACGCCGAGGCCATGCTGTGCACCGCCGAGCACCGGACGGCCGTGTTGCTGGAGGTCTCCGTGCTCGGTGCGTACATCCGCTTCGAGCGCGGCTTCCGCTACGCCCGGCAGCGGGTGCGCACGGCGACCGCGGGCCCGTGCGCCTGCGGCGCCACCGCCGCCACCCTGGCCGACGCCGGCTGGGGCAGGCCCGGCTGGCTGGCCCTCGCCCCCGTCTGCGCCGGCTGTGTGCGGGGCCGTACGTCCGTCTCGCTCGCCGGGTTCGCCCGGCTGGCCGGGGAGGGGCTGCGGGTGGTGGCGCGGGGCGGTGGTACGGGGTTCCCGTCCGGCGTGCCGGCGGACGGGGTGGAGCCGGGTGTGCCCGAACTCGCCGCGGAGGCGGCGCTGTTGCAGGCGCGCCTCGACTGGTTCCAGAGTCAACTGGCGCGCCTCGGCGAGCGCGGGGACGGTGCGGGCGAGCAGGGCTGACGGTCTGCGGTCCGGGTACCCGGGTCCGGGGCGCGCGTGCGGGTGCGCGGGCAGGGATGCCTGCGGCGGCCCGTGCGGGTGCGTCGTGGCTGGAGTCGCGCCTACGGTGGTCTGTGAGTCGGTGCCGCGCCGGGTAAGTGTCCGTCCTTGGTCCGGCGGGCTGCTCGCCGCGTGGTGAAGGAGGCCGCTGCGGGCGGACGCCACCCGGCATGCCCCCGGCCGCCTTGCGCGGCCTCAGGAGGCGTCATGCGCATCGCCATAGCAGGAAAGGGCACACCGATGATGCACAGGACCCCGCACCGCTCGGGCGCCAAGGGCCCCGACGAGCTGCGGCAGCAGATCGAGCAGACCAGGCACCAACTCGGGCACGCCGTCGCCCAGTTGGTCGGCAGGGCCGATGTCAAGGGGCGGGCCCGGGTGCGGGCCGCCGACCTCAAGGACAAGGCCGGCGCCATGACCGTGCAACTGCGCGCGAGCGCCGCCCACGCAGGTCACGGCGTGCAGGGCCGGGCCGCGAAGGCCGGGCACGCGATGCAGGGCAGGGCCGTGCAGGCAGGGCACGCCGTACAGGGCCGGGCGGCCAGGGCAGGGCACGCCGTGCAGGGGCAGGCGGCCAAGGCAGGGCACGCGGTGCAGGACCGGGCCGGGCGTGCGGGGCACGCCGTGCAGGACACGGTTCCCCAGCCGCTGCGCGGTGCGGCGCGTGCGGGCATGCGCCATCCCGGTCCGGTCCTCGTGGCGGGCGTGCTGGGCGCGGCCGCGGTGACGGCCGCGATCGCGTGGCGCAGGATGCGGCGCCACTGAGGCGTCCGGCAGGGAGTCGACGCCACCCACTCACCGACAACTGCGTCCGTCTGGACAAAAAAAGTTGTCGGTGAGAGGGTGGGCGCATGCTGGACGTGACCGTGATCGAGGACCCCGAGGCGGCCGCCGTGTCGCTGGACCCCGTGCGGGCGCGGCTGCTCGCCGAGCTGGCCACGGAACCCGCCTCGGCGGCCATGCTGGCCGGCCGGGTCGGACTGCCCCGGCAGAAGGTGAACTACCACCTCAAGGCGCTGGAGCGGCACGGCCTGGTCGAGCTGGCGGGCGAGCGCCGCAAGGGCAATGTCACCGAGCGGCTGATGCGCGCGACCGCAGGGTCGTACGTCATCTCGCCCGCCGCCCTCGCCGCGGTGCAGCCGGACCCGGACCGCTTCCGGGACCAGCTGTCCGCGCGCTGGCTGCTGGCGCTCGGCGCCCGTCTGGTGCGGGACGTCGGGGCGCTGATCACCGGCGCCGCCAAGGCCCGCAAACGGCTGGCGACCTACGCCCTGGACGGCCAGGTCCGCTTCGCCTCCGCCGCCGACCGCGCGGCCTTCGTGCGGGAGCTGACGGCGGGCGTGAGCGCGCTGATCCGCAAGTACGACGCACCCGACGCCGAGGACGGCCGTGACCACCGGATCGTCGTCGCCCTCCATCCCACGGTCAAGGACCAGCCCACCCCCGTGCCGGATCAGTGAGCAGGAGCCCCGCCATGTCGAAGGAATTCGAGATCGTCCGCGAGTTCGAGGTCGACGTCCCTCCGGAGGAGGTCTGGGAGGCCGTCACCACCGGTACCGGCGGCTATCTGTGGCCGATGGACCCGCCGGAGCCCCGCGAGGGCGGCAAGGGACCCTTCGGGTCGACGGTCACCGCCTGGGATCCGCCGCACCGCTACACCAACCGCAGCGAGGACGTGGGCTTCCCGGTTCAGTCGGTCAACCAGCTGGACTACACCATCGAGCCGCGCGACGAGGGCCGCCGGGCCTGGGTGCGCTATGTGCACAGCGGTGTCTTCACCGACGACTGGAACAACCAGTACGACGGCGCCAGCAAGCACACCAACTTCTATCTGCACACCCTGTGCGAGTACCTGACGCACTTCGCGCCCCGCCCCGTCGCCTTCGCCCAGCTGAGCGGGCCCGAGGCCACGCGGAGCCCGCGGGCGCTCGCCGCCGTCGGCCGGGCGCTCGGCCTGGCGGACGACGCGGGCGCCGGTACGAAGGTGAGTGTGCGGGGACCCGGCGGGGCGCCCCTGGACGCCGTACTCGACTACCGGAACCCGTACTTCATCGGGCTGCGCACCGACAGCGCCCTCATCCGCCTCTTCGGACGCGGGCACTGGGGCGCGCCGCTCGGCATCAGCGTGCACGACTTCGCGCCGGACGCCGATGCCGAGGCGAACGAGGCCGCCTGGCAGGACTGGCTGAACGGCGTGTTCAGCCGGTCCTGAGCCTCATGGGGTTCACGGGCGGAACCGCAGCACCTGCGGGTCGTGGTCGCTGATCTGGTCGTTGAACTCCGAGTTGACGTGCACGCTGTCGTACTCGAAGTCGCAGCCGCGCCGGATCGCCGGGCTGATCAGGATCTGGTCCAGGACCTGCTCGTTGCCCTGGTAGTCGTAGGTGTAACGCTCGCTCCTGGGCAGCGACTTGATCGCCGACCACAGCTCGCCGTCACCCTCGAGGATCTGCGCCGTCTCGGAGAACTCGAAGTCGTTCATGTCGCCGAGCGCGATGACGTTCGCGTTCTTCTGGACGTCCAGAATGCTCTTGACGAACGCGTTCACCTCGGTCGCCTGGGCGTGGCGCTGGATCTCCGAGCTGCGCACCGGCGGCTGGTACTGCGAGGCCAGACCCTGGTCGCCGCCCTTGGAGTTGAGGTGGTTGGCGATCACGAAGACCGTCTTGCCGCGGAAGACGAACTCGCCGGCCAGCGGCTTGCGGCTGTTGTTCCAGGCCGCGTTCCCCGGGTCGATCCGGCCCGGGGACGCCGTCAGCTGCGCCTTGCCGTGCACCTTCGTGACGCCGACCGCCGTGGTGGAGTCGCCGCCCGGACGGTCCACGAAGGACACCCGCTCGGGGTTGAAGAGGAACACCTGGCGGATGTTGCCGCCCGGTTGGCCGCCGTCCTGGTCGTTGACCGGGTTGATGGAGCGCCAGTCGTACTTCGGGCCGCCCGCCGCGACGATCGCGTCGATCAGCTTGTTCACGGTCCCGCTCGCGTCGACCGTGCCGTCGTCCTTGGCGCCGTTGTCGTCCTGGATCTCCTCCAGGGACACGATGTCCGGCGACTGCAGGTTGTTCACGATCGCGGCGGCGTGCTGGTCGAAGGTGGCGTCGGACGGGTCGAGGTTCTCGACGTTGTACGTCGCCGCCGCCAGCTCGCCGCGCGACTGCTTCCGCGTGGTCTCCCGCTCCAGGCCGCCGCTCTCCAGTGTGCCGAGCTGGCTCGCGACGAGGGTGTAGCCGCCGAACTGGTTGAAGTCCAGCGGGCCGGTGGTCGTACCGGAGAGGGTGTCGCCGACGTTCGCCTTCGGGAAGTCGGCGGTCGAACCCAGCGACTGGACCTGCAGCCGGCCGGTGTTCTGGGAGTCATAGGAGCCGTAGACCGTGCCGCCGCGGCGGTTGCGGTGCTCGTACGGCTTCACCGTGACCCACAGCTCGCTGTAGGGGTCGGTCGCGGTGACCACGCGGGCGTCCGCGACCTGGACGTTCATGCCCTCCAGGGACTCGTAGTAGTCCAGGGCGTACGCGGACGGGTCCAGGGTCAGGCCGTTGATCGAGCCGTTCGCCGCGGTGTCGCCCCCGGGGGCGTACGCGTCCGGCACCGAGTCCTCGTCGATCACGACCGGTGCCGGGACCGGGTTGCCGGTGGAGGCGGTGGTGACGATCGGCTTGGTGATCTCCGTGACCGACTGGTTGCCGGAGGAGGTGCCGCCCGGGACGTACTCGGAGACCGTGCCCGTCACCGTCACCGAGTCGCCGGCCGCGACCTTCGGAGCGGAGCCGGTGAAGACGAAGACGCCCTCACTGGTGGCCGGGTCGTCGTCCGGGGTCGGATCCTGCATCCAGAAGCCTTTGGAGGAGCCGTAGGTGCGGATGGCCGTGACGATGCCGGGGACGTCCGTGACCTGCCGGCCGGCGAGCGGCGATATTCGGGTGGTGCCCTGGATGTCGTGGATGCGCACCGAGTCCGCATGGGCGGGGGTGGTGAGGACGACGGCGGACGCCGCACTGCAGACGGCGGCGACGGTGAGCGCGGCGAGGCGCGCGGAAGACCTGCTCGGCAAGGGATCCCTCCGGGGACGTACGTGAGCGCCGGGACGAGGGTGGAACGGGAGCGTGCGGGGCTCGTAGCCCTCCGTGACACGCATAGAGCCGAGTGAACAGTTGTCCCCCCAACTTCTACGCGCGTCAATCTCCAGCCTGACGCGGGGAGTTGTCAAGGTTTCGGCCATGTACGGCCGCTGACGGGCAGATGAACCGGGCGGCATGGGTGGAAATCCGTCTAGGCTGAGCGGTTGAGCCCGTTCACGGTGTTGAGGAGAACCAGCCGATGTCAGACAGCTCCCCCCTGCCGCCCGTACGGCTGCACCCCGAAGCGGAGCTGGCGCGCGCCGCGCTGTCCACGCCGTTGCTGTCCCGTGCCGCCCGCCTCGCCCGCTGGGCCGGTCCCGACACCCGCGTGGACGCCGGCGGCGGACTGGCCGAGGAGCAGCTTCCGGCCGCCGCGGAACTGCTCGGACTGAGCGGTGACGACGCCGCCGCGTACGCCGGTGAGGCCTGGCGGGTCGCCGTCGACGCCGGACTGGTCGAGATCGTGGACGAGGAGGCCGGGACCGTCCGGGCCGGTGCGGAGCTGACGCTGCTCACCGGGGGCTCCCCGGCCGATGTGCTCGCCGTGTGGCTCACCGCGCTGGAGACCGTCATCGCCGACGCGAGCGTCCCCGATCTGGATGATCTGGTCGACGCCCTGGACGAGGGCGGTGAGATCGATTTCTCGTCACTCGACTGGGACCCGGAGGCCGAGGCGGACTTCCTCGACGGCGTCCTCGGCAACCTCTATCTGCTGACGGTGAGTGAGGACGGCGCCGGTGACGGCCCGGTTCCGCTGCCCGCGCTGGCCGCCTCGATGCTCGTCCCCGACGGCATGGGCGAGCCGACCAACGACGTCCTGGAACAGGTCTCCGACGCGATGATGCGGCTGGACGACCAGTTCCGGGTGCTGGAGCCGGTCGGACTCGTGGAGTACCAGCCGGTGGACGAGGCTCTGATGGCCGACACCGACGAGGAGCCCGCCGCACCGGTGGACGACACCGACGTCTCCCGCTACGGCATGGTCCGGCTCACCCCGCTCGGTGTGTACGGGCTGCGGGCGCGGCTGCTGGAGGCCGGTTTCCAGGCGCCGGCCGTCGGTGAACTGGCCGACAAGGGAGCGGACGCGCTACTCGACGGGACGGCGGGGTTCGGGCAGGCCGCCGCCCGGGCCGAGACCGAGCAGTGGCTGATGCGACGTGAACCGCTTGCGGCGGCACGGGAGTTGCTGGCCGCGGCCCGGGGCGCCGACGCGGGCGCCCCGCTGCGGAGGCTGCGCTGCCAGCAGGCGCTGTCGCTGGTGGGCGCGGAGGCGGAGCCGGCCCTCCGCGAGGTGCTGGACGACCCCGAGCTCGGCGGCCTGGCCCGGGTGTGGCTCAGCGAACGGGGAGCTGAGGAGGTCCCGGCCCCGTCCGAGGCGCTGGTCTTCTGGCTGACCATCGACACGGTCGCCGCGCAACTGGCCGCCGAGGGCAACTCGGAGGAACTCCAGGCGCTGGTGGAGGGACTGGCGGCACAGCACAGCGGGTTCTTCTCCGCGGCCTGGCGGGTGGAGCATCCGGCCACGGCCGATGTGCTGGAGGCGATGGGGCGGCTGCATCCGGACAAGAAGGTGGCGAAGGCGGCGCGGAAGGCGGCGTTCAAGGCGAGGTCGCAACACGGCGCCTGACGACTCCTGGGCCGGTCGTGGGCCGGTGCATACGGATGGCATGCGGATTCTTGAACACGGGCCGGTGAAGTAGCCCGGTGTTCAACTCCCGTTCAAGGTGTGGCGGGAGCGTGTGCGCCGAACGAGGTCCGCCACCCCCTCCACGGCACTCCCACCGTCTCAGGAGACACACCATGTCGCTCACCCGCAGGGACTTCGCCGGAAAAGGCGCGATCACCGGTGCCGGATTCGCCCTGGCGGGCAGCGTCGGCGTGCTCGCCACCGCGCCGAACGCCCTTGCCGCGGTGGACATCGACAGCGCCGGGGACGAGTCGGCGCACGGTGGCCGCGACGGCGTCGGCTACGGCCCGTTGATTCCCGACCCGAACGGCGTCCTGGCCCTGCCCGCGGGCTTCACGTACCGGGTCATCACCTACAGCGGCAGGACCACGCTGGAGTCCGGCGAGTTCACCCCCTCCCACCACGACGGCACCGCCACCTTCGCGGGTCCCCGCGGCGCGACCCTCCTGGTCAACAACCACGAGCTCAAGGGCCCCCGCGCGGCCTGGCAGTACCCCGTCCCGCTCACCGAGGGCCTCGTCTACGACCCCGCCGCGGCCGGCGGCTGCACGGTCGTCGAGGTGCGCCGCGACCACGTCGCCGAGTGGGTCGGCATCGCCGGCACCTCCACCAACTGCGCCGGCGGCAGGACCCCTTGGGGTACCTGGCTCACCTGCGAGGAGACCGAGGACAAGGCCGGCCAGAACGGCATGACCAAGGACCACGGCTACGTCTTCGAGGTCGACCCCGCCGACCGCCGCGCCAACCGCGACCCCAGGCCCGTCAAGGCCCTCGGCCGCTACGCCCACGAGGCCGTGGTCGTCGACCCCAAGCGCGGCCACGCCTACCTCACCGAGGACGCGGCCGGCCCGAACGGGCTCCTGTACCGCTGGACCCCGCCGGAGGGCTTCCGGCACGGTCGCGGCGGGTTCCGCGCGCTCGCCGACGACGCCGGTGTCCTCCAGGCCTTCAAGTGCTTCGACTCCGGCGGCAGGCTCGTCGACGACCTCTCACGCGCCACGAGGACCGGCACGGTGTACGGCGTCGACTGGGTGGACGTCCCGGACCGCGACGCGCAGACGGTCGCCGTCCGCAAGCAGTTCACCGACGGCCAGGTCACCCGCGCCCGCAAGCTGGAAGGCATGTGGTGGGGCGACGGCGGCGCGTACGTCGTCTCCTCCTACGCCCGCGCGGAGAGCCCCGTCCAGCACGACGGGCAGGTCTGGTTCTACGACCCGGGGCGCCGCACCCTGACCCTGAAGGTCCTGCTCGGCGTCAACCCCGACCCGTTCGAGGACGGTGACTTCGACGGCCCGGACAACATCACCGTCTCCCCGTACGGCGGCCTCGTCATCGCCGAGGACGGCGAGGGTGTCCAGCACCTGTTCGGCGCCACGGAGAGCGGTCGCACCTACCCGATCGCCCGCAACGAACTCAACATCGGCACCGCAGCGGAGCCGGAATACAGCGAGTTCACGGGGGTCACCTTCTCGCCCGACGGCAAGACCCTGTTCGCGAACATCCAGACGCCGGGCATCATGCTGGCCGTCACGGGGCCGTGGAAGCGCGAGAAGCGCGGCTGAGATACGAACTCGGCGAGGGGGGACGGCAGGGCGCGCGGTCGACACGGCCCTTCACCTTGGATCACAAATTACTACGTTCTGTGCATATATTCTCACGCTGAGTAGTCGATAGAAATCGTGCACGCTCAGGTGAGAAAGGGTCAACCATGCGTAGATTTCAGCGCGCAGCGCTCGTGGCCGCAGTGGTCACGGGGCTGTCCGCCCTCGGGGCCGGTACCGGCTTCGCCGACGACAACGACGGTCCGCAGCAGGTCTCCGCGGTGGCTTCCGCCCAGGCCACCGCCGTGGTCACGTGGGGTGCGCCGTCCAGCGACCCGCAGTCGGACTCGCAGTCCGATGCACAGTCCGACTCGCAGTCCGATTCGCAGTCCGTCTCGGTCACGGCTCCGCCGGTGAAGGAACCGGCGAAGCCGGCAAAGCACCAGCGGAAACCATCGAAGCCCACGCACGAGCAGAAGCCTTCCAAGCCGAAGCAGGAACAGAAGCCTTCCAAACCCAAGCAAGACCACAAGAACGAAAACAAGAACCACGGCGCGAAGCACACCCACAAGCACCCGGCGGAAGAACCCGGACACAAGAAGGACGCCGCGAAGCACGGCCACCAGCACCACGGACGGCAGCGCACCCTTCGGTTGATTGAGGAGTGAGGCGGCGGCCGTCGGCGGGCAGGGCCATGATGGCGGTGTGCCCTGCCCCTCGACGCCCGGCCCGGCCGAAGCCTTCGGCCGGCTCGAGGCGGTCCCCACGCCCCGGACCGCCGTGGCATGGCTTCCCCCGGCCGAACTCTGGCCCGCCATCCAGCGCATCCGCGTCGCACACGACCCGCAGATCCGCCGCTGGCCCCCTCATGTGAACCTCGTCTTCGGATTCGTACCGGAGGAGGACTTCCCCGCGGCGCTCCCGCTGCTGGCAGCCGCGGCCGCCGGGTGCGAACCCTTCGACATCCGGCTCAGCGGAGTCCACGCGTTCCGCCACCGGACCTACGCCACCGTGTGGCTCGACCCGGCGGCGGCCGGCCTCGCACCCTGGACGCAGCTCCGGCGCGCGCTGGCGGAGCCCTTCCCGTACTGCACGGAGCGCTTCCCGCGCTTCGTCCCGCACCTCTCGCTCGGCCGCACCCGTGCCCCGCGCGTCCTCGCGGCCGAGTGCGCCGCCCGGCTCGGCGTGCTGCACGCGCGCGTCGCCGAGATCGACGTGCTCGCCCGCCGCGGTGACGGCCCCATGCGGACGCGGGCCACCATCGGCCTGGGCACCGGTGCCGTACACCGGCACCTCGGCCCGGACCCGGCCACCGGCGGGTACGAGCCACCCGGGCGGTGCTGACGAATGGCGGCGAGCGCTTCGCGGGGGAGGTGCTCCCGCCCGGCTCGCTGGTGCACACTCGGGTGTCGGCGCCGGCCATCATCCCGGTGGTCACGACGACGAGGACGGCGACAAGCGGGGAGTGACGGGATGCCGCGGGTGAGACCCATGCGTGCGGACGCTCGGCGCAACTACGAGCGGTTGCTGAAGGTGGCGGCGGAGGCCTTCGCCGAGCATGGGGAGAACGCGTCCCTCGACGACATCGCCAAGCGGGCGGGTGTCGGCGCGGGTACGCTCTACCGGCACTTTCCGACGCGGCAGAAGTTGCTGGAGGCCGCGTACGTGGACCGGATCGAGGCGCTGGGGACGCGGGCCGACGAACTGGCGCGGGAGCTGCCGCCCGGCGAGGCGCTGACGGAGTGGCTGTACGAGCTGGGCGTCGGCACGATCCAGGTGCGGGGTATGAAGGCGCTGCTCGGTTCGGCGGTCACGGACGGCGGTTCGGCGGCGCCGACGGAGTGCGGAACCGTGGTCAAGGGGGCGGTGGCGCGACTGGTGGAGGCGGCGCAGGCGGAGGGATCCCTGCGGGGCGACGTCGAGCCGATCGAGGTGCTGCGGCTGGCGCACGGGGTGGCCGTGGCGTCGGAGCTGGCCAACGGGCAGGGGCGACAGCTGCGACGTTACCTGACCCTGCTGGCGGAGGGACTGCGGCCGACGGGATGAGATTGGCCCCGGGCCATCAGCCGGAGGGTCTCCGCTCCCGGCCGGGCCGGAGCGGGGGACGGCCGCCGTCCCCCGCTCCGGCCCGCACGGTGTCACAGCGCCCGAGCCCCCGGCTCCACCATGTTCCGTACCGTCCGGGCCTTCACGAACTCGCCCATCGCCGTCATGTCCCACTCGCCGGAGAACTGCCGGACCAGCTTGGCCATCATCACGCCGGTCTGGGGCTCGGCGTGGGTGAGGTCGAAGCGGACCAGTTCCTCGCCGGTGGTGGCGTCCAGCAGGCGGCAGTAGGCCTTGGCGACCTCGGTGAACTTCTGGCCGGAGAAGGAGTTGACCGTGAAGACCAGGCCGGTGACCTCCTGGGAGAGTCGGCCCAGGTCGACCGTGATCACCTCGTCGTCGCCGGCGCCCTCACCGGTGAGGTTGTCGCCGGAGTGCCTGATCGCGCCGTTCAGGATCGTCAGCTTGCCGAAGTAGCAGCTGTCGACGTGGTTGCGCTGCGGGCCGTAGACGATGACCGAGGCGTCCAGGTCGATGTCCGCGCCCCGGAACGCCGGCTCCCAGCCGAGTCCCATCTTGACCTGGGAGAGCAGCGGACGGCCGCCCTTCATCAGGGACACGGTCTGGTTCTTCTGCAGGCTGACCCGGCCCTTGTCGAGGTTGATCTTTCCGGCGCCCGGAGCGGGGGCGGGCGGGGCCGGGGGCGCGGACACCGGCGGGGCGGGCGGCATGACCGGGGTCTGCGCGGCCGGCGCGGGCGGGGGCGCCGGGGTCTGCACGGGGGGCGCGGGCGGGGAGACGGGGGTCTGGATGGCGGGCGCCGGCGGGGTCGCCGGCTGGGGCGGCGCCGCGGGCTCCTCCACCGTCACCCCGAAGTCCGTCGCGATGCCGGCCAGTCCGTCGGCGTAACCCTGGCCGACGGCGCGGGCCTTCCAGGCGCCGCCCCGGCGGTAGATCTCCACGACGACCAGTGCCGTCTCCGTGCCGAGCTGCGGCGGGGTGAACGTGGCCAGCACCGCGCCGCCGTCCGCGTCGCGGAGCGTGGCCGTCGGCTCGATGCCCTGGAAGGTCTGGCCGGCCGCGTCCGGGCTGGCCGTGACCACGATCTTCTCGACGTCCGGCGGGACGGCGGCGGTCTCGACGGTGATCGCGTCCGGGGCCGCACCGCCGCCGGACGTGTAGCGCACGCCGGGGCCCGCCGGCTGGTTGTAGAAGATGAAGTCGTCGTCCGAGCGCACCCTGCCGTCGGCGGTGAGCAGCAGGCCCGACACGTCGAGCCGCACCGGCGCGGCCACGTCCACCGTGACACGGGCGGCCGACAGAGGGATGTTCGAGCCAGGGGTCATAGCTGTCATGCCGGGTGAACGAACGACACCGCTTTACCGTTCCCTTACCCGCCGGAACCCCTCGAACGGCCCGCCGAACGGCCTACGGCACCACCACGATCTTCCGTCCCACCCCGGCCGCGAACTGCTCCAGCGCCTGCGGGTACCGCTCCAGCGGGATCCGGTCGCTGATGAACACCTGCGGATCCAGCACGCCGTTCGCGAACAGCTCGGCCGCCCGCTCGAAGCTGTGCAGGACGGCCATCGAACCGGTGATGGTGATCTCCTGGTTGTAGATGCGGTACGGATCGATCGTCACCCGGGTCGCGTAGTCGGCCACCCCGAACTGCAGGAACGTGCCCGCCTTCGCCACCCGGTCCAGGCCGTCCTGGATCGCCGCCGCGTTGCCGGTCGCGTCCACGACCACGTCCCAGCCCCGGGGCCGGTCCAGCTCGTCCGCACTCGCCGCCGAGGCGGACACCCCCAGCTGCCGGGCCGTCTCCAGGCGCGCCGGGTTCACGTCCACCATGTCCACGCTCGCCGCGCCCGTCCGCTTGGCCAGCTCCAGCATCATCAGGCCCATGGTCCCGGAGCCGTAGATCAGGACGTGGGCGCCGAGGCGGGCGCGCAGGACGTCGTAGCCGCGGACCGCGCACGACAGGGGCTCCACCAGCGCCGCGTCCTGCGTGCGCACGTGTTCCGGCAGCTTCACGCAGTTCGCCACCGGCGCCACCGCGAACTGTGCCGCGCCGCCCGCCGTGGTCACGCCGATCGCGGCCCACCGCTCGCACAGGTTGTTGTGGCCGGTACGGCAGTAGCGGCACTCGTAGCAGTACAGCGAGGGGTCCACGGCCACCCGGTCGCCGGTCGCGACCTCGGTGACCTGGCTGCCCACCCCGACCACCGTGCCCGCGAACTCGTGCCCGGGGACGATCGGCAGCTTGGGCGCGAACTCGCCCTGCAGGATGTGCAGGTCGGTGCCGCACAGGCCGCACGCGGCCACTTCCACGACGACCTCGCGCGGTCCCGGCGTCGGGTCGGGGACCTCGGTGACGACGGCGCGGCCCACGGACTCGATGACGGCGGCCTTCATTTCACGGCTCCCAACGACAGGCCCTGGACCAGCTTGTCCTGGGCGGCGAACCCCGCGGCGAGCACCGGCAGGGAGATGACGAGCGACGCGGCGCACACCTTGGCGAGGAACAGGCCCTGGCTGGTGATGAAGCCGGTCAGGAAGACGGGGGCGGTCTCGGCGACCACGCCCGTGAGGACCCGGGCGAACAGCAGCTCGTTCCAGCTGAAGATGAAGCAGATCAGGGCCGTCGCCGCGATCCCGGGCAGGGCGATCGGGGCGACCACGCGCGCGAGGATCGTCGGCAGCCGGGCGCCGTCGATCTGCGCCGCCTCGATCACCGCCACCGGGACCTCGGCGAGGAAGGACTGCATCATCCACACCGCGATCGGCAGGTTCATGGAGGTGTAGAGGACGACCAGGAGCCAGATGTTGTCGAGCATCCCGGCGTTCTTCGCGAACAGGTAGATGGGCAGCAGACCGGCCACCACCGGCAGCATCTTCGTGGACAGGAAGAAGAACAGGACGTCCGTCCACTTCTTCACCGGCCGGACGGACAGCGCGTACGCCGCCGGGAGGGCCAGCAGGAGGACGCACAGTGTGGAGACCACCGACGCCACCGTGGAGTTGATCAGCGCGGGCCACGGGCTCGGCCCGCCGCCGCTGCCGAAGAACTCGCGGTAGCCGTCGAGCGTCAGCGACGCGGCGAAGGACGGCGGGTTGGTCGCCGCGTCCGCCTCGGAGTGGAAGGACGTCAGGGCCATCCACGCGATCGGCAGGAAGAACACGATCCCGGCGAACCAGGCCAGCAGGCCGAGCCCGTTGCGGCGCAGTACGGCGTTCATGCGCGGGACACCTCCTCGCGGAACAGGGACGACACCACGCGCAGGGCGAAGGTCGCGATGATGATCGAGCCGATGACGACCAGGACCCCGGCGGCCGAGGCGAGCCCGTTCTCGTGGGCCTGGTAGAAGCTCTGGTAGACGGTGTAGGGCAGGTTCGCCGTCCCCAGGCCCCCCGAGGTGATCGTGAAGACCGCGTCGAAGTTCTGGACGATGTAGATCGAGCCCAGCAGGGCGCCGAGCTCCAGATAGCGGCGCAGATGGGGCAGGGTCAGATGGCGGAAGATCTGCCAGTCGTTCGCGCCGTCGACCCGTGCGGCCTCGATCTGCTGCTGGTCCCGGCTCTGCAGCCCGGCGAGCAGGATCAGCATCATGAACGGCGTCCACTGCCACACCAGGGCGGCCTCGACCGCGAGCAGCGGGGTGTGCGAGATCCAGTCGGGCTGTGGCCCGCCCACATCGTGCAACAACCCATTGAGCAGGCCGTATTCGGGGTTGTAGAGCACATGCTTCCAGAGCAGGGCCGCGGCCACCGGCACCACCAGGAACGGGGCGATGAGCAGGGTGCGGACGACGCCCCGGCCGCGGAACCTGCGGTCCAGCAGCAGCGCCAGAGCCAGCCCCAGCACCAGGCTGGCCAGCACCACCGCCACCGTGAGCAGCACGGTCGTCCACACCGAGTGCCGCAGGTCGGCGTCGGTCAGCACCTGGTGGTAGTTGTCGAGGCCGGTGAAGTGCCGGGCCTTGGGGTAGAGGGCGTTCCAGTCGAAGAAGGAGATCACCAGCGTGGCCACGAACGGCAGCTGGGTCACGGCGATCATGAAGACGAGGGCCGGCAGCAGCGGGGCCCGGGTGGCCCAGGCGCGCAGCCGGGCCGAGGGTTGATTCGACGTTCTGGCGGGAGCGGCCGCGTACGGGGCCGTGGTCGTCGCTGTCATCGTCCCTCGTACTCCTTGGAGATCTTCTCGGCGAGCCCTTGCGACGTCTTCAGGGCCGAGGCGACGGACTGGCGTCCGGCGATGGCCGCGCTGATCTCCTGGGAGACCTTGGTGCCGAGGTCGGTGAACTCGGGGATGCCGACGAACTGGATGCCGGGCGCGGGTCGCGGCTGTACGCCGGGGTCCTGCGGGCGGGCGCTCTCGATGGCCTGCCTGGTCATCTCCTGGAAGGCACCGGCCTCCTTGCGGTAGGCGGCGTTCGTGTACGTCGACGCACGCTTGCCGGCGGGGACGTCCGACCAGCCGCTGGTGTCGCCGACCAGCTGTTCGTAGCCCTTGCCGGACGCCCAGGAGACGAACTTCCAGGCCTTGTCGGGGTTGCGGGAGGCCTTCTGGATGCCCCAGGCCCAGGTGTACAGCCAGCCGGAGGACGGTGTCCTCTCGACGGGGGCCGGCGCATAGCCGAGCGTGCCCTTGACGGGGGAGCCCGCGGCCTCCAGGGAGCCGGCCGCGGAGGTGGCGTCGTACCACATGGCGACCTTGCCCTGGGTCATGTCGTTCAGGCACTCGGCGAACCCGGACTGCGCGGCGCCGGACTCACCGTGCGCGCGGACGAGGTCGACATAGAACTTTGTCGCCTTCTCGAACTCCGGGGAGTCCAGGCGGGCCTTCCAGTGCTGGTCGAACCAGGTGCCGCCGAAGGTGTTCACGACCGTGGTGAGCGGCGCCATCAGTTCGCCCCAGCCCGGCAGTCCGCGCAGGCAGATGCCCTTCATGCCGGGCCGCGCACCGTCCACCCGCGCGGCCAGGTCGGCGACCTGCCGCCAGGTCGGGTGGGCCGGCATGGTCAGGCCCTTCGCCGCGAACACGTCCTTGCGGTACATCAGGAAGGACGACTCGCCGTAGAAGGGCTGCCCGTAGAGCCTGCCGTCGTCGCCGGTGAGGGACTGGCGCATCGGCTTCAGGACGTCCTGTTCGTCGTACGAGGGGTCCTTCGCGACGTAGGCGTTCATCGGGTGCAGCCAGCCGTTGCGGGCGTAGATCGGGATCTCGTAGTTGGAGAGGGTGGCCACGTCGTACTGGCCGGCCTGGTTGGCGAAGTCCTGGCTGATCTTGTCGCGCACGTCGTTCTCGGGCAGGACGGTGAAGTTGACCTTGATGCCGGTCTCCTTGGTGAAGTGGGCGGCGGTCAGCTTCTGCAGCTCGGTCATCTGGGGGTTGTTGACCATGAGCACGTTGATGGAGTCGCCGCCGGAACCGGTCCCGCCCGCACCGGCCCAGCAGCCGGAGAGCAGCGGGGCGAGCAGCGTCCCTACGGCGGCCGTGGCGAGCGTGGCTCGCGGCCTCCGTCGGCTCGGGATACGCATGGATCGCTCCTGGGGATGTGGAGGTTTGGGGATATAAGGGGCACAGAGAGACGGGGGACGCCCCTGACGGGGACGAGGTGGACTTTCAGACCCGGATGACCTGCGGGCCCAGCAGGGAGTAGCGGTGGGCTTCGGCGGCCGGGAGCTGGGAGCTCGTCACGATCGCCTCCAGCGCGCCGATCTCGGCGAACCGGCAGAAGCTGACCGCACCGAACTTGGTGTGCACGCCCGCGAAGACGGTGCGGCGCGCGGCCCGGACGGCCTGTGCCTTGACCTCGCTGACCGCCGGGTCGGGCGTGGTCAGGCCGTACTCGCGGGAGATGCCGTTGGCGCCGATGTAGGCGAGGTCGAGGACGAAACCGGCGAGCATCTTCGTCGTCCAGTGGTCGACGGTGGCCAGCGTGCCGGCCCGCACCCGGCCGCCGAGCAGCAGCACCGAGACCTGCTCGGCCTCCGCCAGGGCGCCCGCGACCGGCAGGGACGCGGTGACCACCGTCAGCGGCCGGTCGGTCGGCAGGGCCTCGGCGATGAGCTGCGGGGTGAATCCCTCGTCCACGAAGACCGTCTCCGCGTCCCCGAGTAGCTCGGCCGCGGCGGCGGCGATCCGGCGCTTCTCGGGCACGTGGCTGGTGGCACGGAAGGCGAGGGTCGTCTCGAAACCGGCGCTCTCCACCGGATAGGCGCCGCCGTGCGTCCGACGGACCAGGCCGTGGTCCTCCAGGGCGCGCAGATCGCGCCGGATGGTCTCCTTGGCGACGCCCAGTGCGGCGGCGAGCGCGGTGACGTCGACCGAGCCGCTCACGCGAGCGGCCCGCACGATCTCGCGCTGGCGTTCTTCCGCCGTCCTCGTGCTCATGGTGTCACCCACCTTCCCGCGGAGCTGCCCGTTCGGGCCTTGGGCAAGTTTCTACCGGGGGCGTGCGCCGCTGACCAGGCTTGCCGGCGGTCCGATGCTGCCCGGATGTGCCCGTCTGCCGGACGGGCCGCCCGGCCCGGACCTGCGAAGCCGTGCGCGGCGGGGTGGGAGCGGGCGCCGCGGATGCCCGAATACGGCGGCGGGCGGGCCCGTTCGGTGCCCGCCCGCACGCGTGAGCGATCGTTTTCGGCCCCGCGGGCCGACGGTGAGGTCAGTACGGCCAGATCGGCGGGTCGTTCACGAAGTGCCCGCCGAGGTGGCTGTGCGCCGGGTTCTCCGGGTCCAGCTCGCCCTGCTCGGCGATCAGCTTCTCGGCGTACGGCTCGGAGTCGTCGCGCGGCTCGTACCCGAGCGCCCGTGCGCTGGTGAGGTCCCACCACAGCCGGGTGTTGGCGGAGGAGCCGTACACGACCGTGTGGCCGACCTCCTCGGCGGTCAGCGCCGCGTGGAAGAGGCGGGCGCCGTCGGCCGGGCTCATCCACACCGAGAGCATCCGCACGCTGGTGGGCTCCGGGAAGCAGGAGCCGATGCGCACGGACACGGTCTCCAGGCCGTGCTTGTCCCAGTACAGCTGGGCGAGGTCCTCGCCGAAGGACTTGGACAGGCCGTAGAAGGTGTCCGGGCGGCGGGGGGTGTCGACCGGGATGGGCGGCTCGCCCGGGCGCGGGGCCGGTGTGAAGCCGACGGCGTGGTTGGAGGAGGCGAAGACGATCCGGGGCACGCCCTCCTGGCGGACGGCTTCGTAGAGGTTGTAGGTGCCCGCGATGTTGGACCGCAGGATCTTCTCGAAGGGGGCTTCCAGCGAGATGCCCGCGAGGTGGAGGACCGCGTCCACGCCCCGCACGGCCTCGCGCAGCGCCTCCGTGTCGGCGAGGTCGGCGGTGATCGCGTCCGGCTCGCCCTCGACGGCGCGCACGTCGAACAGGCGCAGTGTGTAGCCGTACCCCGGCAGCAGGGCTCGCATCAGGGTGCCGAGCCCGCCGGCGGCGCCGGTGAGCAGAACGGTGCGGGGAGCGGGCATTCGTGGTTCTCCTTGTGGACGATATTCACATGTGTGGACACGCTAGGAAGGTTCGCGGTGCGCCGTCAAGTCTCCTCTGATCTGCGCGGATTCGCTGATGGGTGGCGGGTTCGCCCGCTTGACCCGCCACAAGGGGGCCCTTAGCGTGGTCGAGTTCAGAAATGTGGACGCTGATCATAAATATGCACCGACGTGTCTCCAGGGAGATCCCGTGACACCAGCCCCTCTCAACGAACGGCTCAGAGATCCCCGCGGGCCGCTCTTCTTCCCCGTCACGGCCTACGGCTGCGACGGCTCACTCGACCTCGACGCCTACCGCACCCATGTCCGCCGGGGTGTCACGGCCGGCGCCGCCGCGGTGTTCGCCTGCTGCGGCACCGGGGAGTTCCACGCGCTGCTGCCGGAGGAGTTCGAGGCCTGCGTCCGGGTGGCCGTGGAGGCGGCGGGCGGACGGGTCCCGGTCGTCGCGGGCACCGGCTACGGCACCGCGCTCGCCGTCCGCTACGCGCGTCTCGCCGAGGCGGCGGGTGCCGACGGCCTCCTCGCCATGCCGCCGTACCTCGTCCTCGCCGGCCAGGAGGGACTGCTGCGGCACTACCGGGAGATCGCCGCGGCCACCGCCCTGCCGGTGATCGTCTACCAGCGCGACAACGCCGTCTTCACCCCGCGGACGGTGGTGGAACTCGCCCGCACCGAGGGGATCACCGGCCTCAAGGACGGCCTCGGCGACCTCGATCTGATGCAGCGGACCATCAGCGCCGTACGCACCGAGGCCCCCGGTGACTTCCTGTACTTCAACGGCCTGCCCACCGCCGAGCAGACCCAGCTCGCCTATCACGCCCTCGGCGTCACCCTGTACTCCTCGGCCGTCTTCTGCTTCGCCCCCGAGATCGCCCTCGCCTACCACCGGGCCCTGGCCGCGGGCGACACGGCGACCCTCCAGCGCCTGCTGGACGGCTTCTACCGCCCGTTCGTGGAACTGCGCGCCCAGGGCCGTGGCTACGCCGTCTCGCTCGTCAAGGCGGGCGTACGGCTGCGCGGCCTGGACGTCGGCGAGGTCCGGCCCCCGCTGCAGGAGCCGGCCGAGGACCACGTCGAACGACTCGCCCGGCTGATCGAGCGGGGATACGAACTGCTGGAGGAGGACGCGTGAGCGAGCGTCCGTACGGCTCGGAGGAGGTCGCGTGAAGGCGTCGGCGTTCGTCTACCCCTGGGACGTCAACGGGGACCCCCGGGCCCCGGCACGCATCGCCGGGCTCGGCGTCGAGCAGGTGACCCTCGCCGCGGCCTACCACTCCACCCGTGCCCTGACCCCCCGCCATCCTCGCCACCGCATCGTCACCGCCGAGTACGCGGCCGTCCTCTACCCGGCGGGCGAGCGCTGGGCGGGCCGTGGTCTCAGGCCGTACCCCGCCGGCCGCTGGGCCCCCGGTGACGCCTACGGGGAGGCCGCGCGGGCGCTCGCCGCGGCCGGCCTGGAGGTGCACACCTGGGTCGTCCTCGCCCACAACTCCCGCCTGGGCGCCGAACACCCGGACACCTCGGTCGTCAACGCCTACGGCGACCCCTACCCCTGGGCGCCCTGCATCGCCCAGCCGGCCACGCGCGCGTACCTGGTCGACCTGGCCGCCGAGGCCGCCGTACGCCCCGGCGCGCACGGCACCGAGCTGGAGTCCCTCGGCTGGTACGGGCTGCAGCACCTGCACGCCCACGACAAGACCGCCGGGGTGGGGCTGGGGGAGGCCGGGCAGTACCTGATGTCCCTGTGCTTCTGCCCGTCCTGCCGCGCCGGGTACGGCACCCGGGGCCTCGACCCGGACGAGTTGGCCGGTTCCGTGCGCGCCGCGCTGGAGCCGCTGTGGCGGGGCACGGCGGACGACGAGGGCTGGCCCACGGTCGCCCAGCTGCTCGGTGCGGAGACGGCCGCCCGCACGCGCGCGTGGCGTGACGACACGGCGGGCACCCTCCAGGAGGAGGCCGTCGCCGCCGTACGCGCCGCCGCACCGGCCGGCTTCCAGGTCCTGCTGCACGCCGACCCGGTCTCCCACCACTGCGGTGCCAACGCCGGCGTCGACCCCGTGCGCGTCCTGTCCGTCGCCGACGGTGTGGTGGTGCCCTGCACGGGCGGGACGGCTTTGCTCGGGCCGTTCGCCGAACAGGCCGGGGAGCGGACGGTGCTGGCCGCCAACCTCACCGTCGTCTCCGGGATGGGCGGAAGTCCCGGCTCCCTCACGGCGGACGCGGCACGCGCGCGTGCGCGGGGGGCGACGGAGCTGCGGCTCTACCACGCGGGGCTGGCGTCGGACTCGGACCTCGCCGCGGTGCGCGCGGCGCTGTCCGCGCGCTGAGCCGGCGAAGCCGCCGCCCCCAGCGGCGCGACACCGTACAGCGCCTGGGGGGTCGCGAGCTCGCGGGGCGCCGCGGCCGCGGGCGGGGATCCCCCCGCCCGGCACCGCACCGATGAGTTTCCTCGTGCCGGCCGGTCATCCCTGCGTACAAGCGGCGCAACCCCGAAGGAGTGCGACATGACCATGGTCGACCTCGGCCCGCAGGCCCGGATCGTGGCGCGGCTCGCCGAGTCCGTGACCGACGAGCAGCTGTCCGCCCCCACACCGTGTCCGGACTGCGCGGTGCGGAATCTGCTGGGCCACATCCACATGCTCTCCGTGGCCTTCCGCGACGCGGCCCGCAAGGACCTCGGCGCGACGACCGACACCAGCCCGAACGCCGCCGTCCCGGACATCGGCCCCGGCTGGCGCGAGGAGCTGCCCAAGGCCCTGGACGAACTCGCCGACGCCTGGCGTGACCCGGCCGCCTGGACCGGCATGACCCGCGCGGGCGGGGTGGACCTGCCGGGCGAGGTCGCCGGTGCGGTCGTCGCCGACGAACTGGTGATCCACGGCTGGGACCTGGCCCGCGCCACCGGCCGGCCCTACGCTCCCGACCCGGCCGCCCTGGACTCGGCCCACGGCTTCCTCCTCGCGGCCGCCGAGGACCCGAACCGCGGAAACGGCCTGTTCGGCCCGGTCGTCCCGGTCCCGCCGGAGGCGCCCCTGCTGGACCGGGCGGTGGGCCTGAGCGGGCGGGATCCCCAGGCGCGCCCCTAGCAAGGGGCCACCCCGAGTTCCCCCCGCCCCCGCCTATCTTTTGTCAGAAGCATTGACGAATCCCCGGCCCCCTCCTACTTTCATCGCGTCGTACTTCGTACGTCATATATGAGACGCGACAGGTGAGATCCGAGAGGGCCGCATGACCTCTGTGCCCACGCCGATCCCGTCCCGCACGCAGTATGTGCTGGACGCGATCAAACACCGCATCCTGACCGGGCGGTTGACGCCCGGTCAGGCCCTGGTCGAGACGGAGCTGGCCGCGCAGTTCGGGGTGTCCAAGACCCCGGTGCGGGAGGCGCTGAAGACCCTCGCCGGGACCGGTCTCGTCGTGATGAGCCAGTACAAGGGCGTCACGGTGCGCATGGTGGACGCGGACATGGCGCGCGAGGTGTACGACGTGCGGCTGCTGCTGGAACCGGAGGCGCTGCGCAGGGCCGTGGGGCGCGGCGCCCCCTTCGACGCCGCGCGCGACGCGCTGGACCGGGCCGACCACGCCACCGACACCGCCGAACGGTCGCTCGCCAACCGGGAGTTCCACCGCGCCCTGTATCTGCCGTGCGGCAATCCGCTGCTCGGTCGGATGCTGGACGAGGTCCGCGACCAGGCCGCGCTGGTCTCCGCCGTCGCCTGGGCCGCCGACCCCTCCTGGGAGCGGGAGGCCGCCGAGCACCGGGAGATCCTGCGGATGGCGCTCGACGGCGACGCCGACGGCGCGGCGCGCGCCCTGCACGCCCACATCGCCTCCTTCGTCCGGCGCGCGTTCCCCGCGGGCACCGAGGCCGCCGAGGCCACCGACCCCCACGCACAGGAGGGTCATCAATGAGCGGCGTGACGTTCGAGGCCCAACGGGCGGCCCTGGCCGACGTGGTGGCCATCCCGGTGACTCCCTTCGCCGAGGACGGCACCGTCGAGCAGGACACCCACCGGGCCCTCCTGCGTCGCCTGCTCGACGGCGGGATCCGCACCCTCACGCCCAACGGCAACACCGGCGAGTTCTACGCCCTCACTCCCGAAGAGCGCCGCCTGATCACCGAGTCGACCATCGAGGAGGCGGGCGAGCGCGCCGTGATCCTCGTCGGTGTCGGCCACGACCTGCCCACCGCCGTCGCCTCCGCCCGGCACGCCCGCGACCTCGGCGCCGGGATGGTCATGGTCCACCAGCCCGTCCACCCCTACGTCTCGGCGGCCGGCTGGGTCGACTACCACCGCGCCATCGCCGAGGCCGTGCCCGAGCTGGGCGTGGTGCCGTACATCCGCAACGCCCAGCTGCCCGGCGCCCGGCTCGCCGAACTCGCCGACCGCTGCCCGAACGTCGTCGGGGTCAAGTACGCCGTCCCGGATGCCGCCCGCTTCGCCGCTTTCGCGCGCGACGCGGGTCTCGACCGCTTCGTCTGGGTCGCCGGTCTCGCCGAGCCGTACGCCCCCTCCTACTTCTCGGCAGGCGCCACCGGCTTCACCTCCGGGCTCGTGAACGTCACCCCCGCCGTTTCGCTGCACATGATTGAAGCGCTTCGATGCGGCGACTACCCGGCCGCCATGAAGGTGTGGGAGCAGATCCGCCGCTTCGAGGAACTCCGGGCCGCGCACGGCTCCGCCAACAACGTCACCGTCGTCAAGGAAGCCCTTTCCGCACTCGGCCTGTGCCGCCGCGACGTCCGCCCGCCGAGCAGGCCCCTGCCCGAGGACGAGCGCGCCGAGGTCGCCGCCATCGCCGCCGGGTGGTCCATGTGAACGCGCCCCGTACGAGCCCCGAACGGCTCAGGAGCCACCAGTGGTACGGCACCGGGGGGCTGCGGTCCTTCAGCCACCGGGCCCGGACCCGGCAGCTCGGGTATCTGCCCGAGGAACACCTCGGCAAGCCCGTGATCGCCGTGCTCAACACGTGGTCCGACATCAACCCGTGCCATGCGCACCTGCGGGACCGCGCCCAGGCGGTGAAGCGGGGGGTGTGGCAGGCCGGCGGTTTTCCGCTGGAGTTCCCGGTCTCGACGCTCAGCGAGACCTTCCAGAAGCCGACGCCGATGCTCTACCGGAACCTGCTGGCGATGGAGACCGAGGAACTGCTGCGGTCCTATCCGGTCGACGGGGCCGTGCTGATGGGCGGGTGCGACAAGTCCACGCCCGCGCTGCTGATGGGCGCGGCCAGCGCCGATCTGCCCGCCGTCTTCGTGCCCGCCGGGCCCATGCTGCCGGGGCACTGGCGGGGCGAGGTGCTCGCATCCGGTACGGACATGTGGAAGTACTGGGACGACAAGCGGGCGGGCCTCATCGGCGACTGCGAGATGAGCGAGCTGGAGAGCGGGCTCGCGCGCTCCCCGGGGCACTGCATGACCATGGGTACGGCGTCCACGCTGACCGCCGCGGCCGAGGCCCTCGGCGTGACCGTGCCGGGCGCGTCGAGCATTCCCGCCGTCGACTCCGGGCACGACCGGATGGCCGCCAAGGCCGGGATGACCGCCGTGGAACTGGTACGCGGCGACCGGAGGCTGTCGCGGATCCTCACCCGTGAGGCGTTCGAGGACGCGGTCACGACGGTGCTGGGGCTCGGCGGCTCCACCAACGCCGTCATCCATCTGATCGCCATGGCCGGCCGGGCCGGGGTGAAGCTCACCCTGGACGACTTCGACCGCATCGCCCGGACCGTGCCCGTCCTCGCCAACGTCCGCCCCGGCGGCCAGAAGTACCTGATGGAGGACTTCCACTTCGCGGGCGGCCTGCCCGGTTTCCTGTCCCGGATCACCGACCTGCTCCACCTGGACCGGCCGACCGTTTCGTACGACACCCTGCGCGAGCAGCTGCGGGGCGCCCGGGTGCACGACGACGACGTCATCCGCCCCCGTGACAACCCGGTCGCGAGCGAGGGCGGGGTCGCGGTCCTGCGCGGCAACCTCTGCCCGGACGGCGCGGTCATCAAGCACATCGCCGCCGAACCCCGACTGCTGAGGCACACCGGGCCCGCCGTCGTCTTCGACGACTACAGGACCATGCAGCGCACCATCAACGACCCCGCCCTCGGCATCACCGCCGACAGCGTGCTGGTGCTGCGGGGCGCCGGGCCCAAGGGCGGCCCCGGCATGCCCGAGTACGGCATGCTCCCCATCCCCGACCACCTGCTCAAGCAGGGGGTGCGGGACATGGTCCGGATCTCCGACGCCCGGATGAGCGGCACGAGTTACGGCGCCTGTGTGCTGCACGTGGCCCCCGAGTCGTACATCGGCGGCCCGCTCGCGCTCGTGCGCACCGGGGACCTCATCACCCTGGACGTCGGGGCCCGCAGCCTCCGTCTCCACGTGGACGGCGAGGAGCTGGAGCGCAGGCGGGTCGCCTGGACGCCGCCGCCCGCCCGGTACGAGCGCGGCTACGGCGTCCTCTACAACGGGCACATCACCCAGGCCGACACCGGCTGCGACTTCGAGTTCCTGGCCCGGCCGGGCCAGGTGCCGGACCCGTACGCCGGCTGACCCCCGCACACCACCCGTCGAAGCGCTTCACCCATGTCTGTCCGGCAAGCGCTTCCTGCAGCTTCGTCCTCGCTCCCTCCACGGCCGTCGCCAGCCCGCGGGTACCTGGTCCTGCGGAGCCGGGTGAGCAGCCGGGCCCCCGACGCGTCCTACCAACTGGCCCGCCCCTGGGTACCCGGCTCCGATCCCACCGCCCGCCCGATGCTCACCGTCCGCGACACCTGGCTCGGGCCGGCATCGACGCGGTCGCGCCCTACACCGACATGTCGGCCGCCCACCCGTGGCGGCGGCAGCGGTTCGCCGAGTACCGGAACACCGGGCCCGGCGCGGCCGTCACCGTCCCGGAGAACCGCCCCCAAATCGGCGCCGGCCAGGCCGGGTCGGCGAACGGGGTGGGGCTGACGCCCGGCGGGCGCGCCCGATCAGTTCAGATGCCACAGCGCGTACGTGGCGACCAGCAGGAGCGCGCCCGCGAACGCCATCACCGCACCCAGGAACCGCAGATAGCCGGCGGACGCGAAGAGCGTGGGCGACCCGCCGGGACGACCCACGGCCGCCCACCTCTCCTCGTTCCTGCGCCGAATCCGCTCGGACCTGCTCGTGGTGATCCCGCGCACGTCGAAAGCCCAGTTCACACCGCACCACAGGGTGACCAGGCCGGCCACGGCGAAGACGGCGAGGATCACCGGTGACGGCCCGTGGGCCCCTGCGGCGTCGTACTGCATGGGTGATGTTCCTTTTCTCGTATCGATCGGATAACACGACTCGCAGAGCAAGGTGTTATGCGCGTAGACATTCTCTGACCTGGTACATCACTCTCATCCACCAGATCCGGAGAATCCATGCGGAAGTCCCACAGAGTCGTCGCCGCCGGTGCCGCCTGTGCTCTTGCCGGTGTCGCGCTGTACGGCGCGGGCGCTGCCACCGCCGGTCAGTCGACGGCGAACTCCACCCACGAGCCCTACAACATAGGGCAGTTGGTGAAGGACATCGACACCTACTACGGCACCACCGCCGACAGCAACGGCGTCTACCAGGCGTCCCCGGACAGCCCGTACGCCAAGGACCTGGCGGACATGGACGCCGCCGCCGAGCGCTACATCGACAAGGCGGCTCGCAAGGCGCACCGGCACGGCGAGAAGCCGGCCGTCGTCTTCGACATCGACGACACGCTGCTGCTCAGCCTCGACTACGAGAAGCGCTACAACTACACGTACAACCCCACCACGTGGAGCGACTACGTGAACCGCGCCGACCGCCCGGCGGTCTTCGGCAGCCCCGAGCTGGTCCGGTACGCCGAGTCCAAGGGCGTCGAGGTCTTCTACAACTCCGGCCTCAGCGAGGCGCAGCGCGCCGCCGCGGTCGCCAACCTGAAGAAGGTCGGCGCCGATGTGAACCTCGACGCCGACCACATGTTCCTCAAGGACAAGGCCAACCCGCCGGCCTACCTGGGCGACTGCGCCACCCCGGCCGCCTGGAACTGCACGACCGTGCAGTACAAGTCCGGGACGCGCAGGCACATCGAGGACGACCTCGGCTACGAGATCATCGCCAACTTCGGCGACCAGTACTCGGACCTCGACGGCGGTTACGCCGACCGTACCTACAAGCTGCCGAACCCGACCTACTTCGTCTCCTGACGGTCATCCGTAGGTCTTGAGCAGCCGTTCGTACTCGGCCCCCGTCACCGGCAGCACCGTGCCGTGGCGGGGGCCGGCCAGTACCACTTGTTCCCGGTGTTCGACCTGAAGACGGTCGGGCCCTCGCCGCGCTGGATCGCGCTCTGCGCCCAGAAGTCGTTGCTGTGCGGGTCGACCGAGCCGTCCGACCACAGCGGTGCCACAGCGCCAGCAGCGCATCCGCCGCCAGGTCGTCGGCGGCGTCGACGACTGTGCTCACGGGTGACCTCTTCTCGGCGCAGCTCTGTGGTGCGGGGGGTCGGACAGCGTATGGACCGCCGAACCGGCCGAAGGCGATTACGTAACACGGAGAAAACCTGAAACGGGTCCGGCGGGGGAACAATCCAGCCAGCATGTCGATCACCAGGTGACGAGGAGTGGGACCATGTCAGTGGACCGGTACTTCAGGATCTCCGAGCGGGGATCCACCGTCGGCCGGGAGATACGCGGCGGCTTCGCCACGTTCTTCACCATGGCCTACATCCTTGTCCTGAATCCGATCATCCTGGGCAGTGCCAAGGACAAGTTCGGCCACTCCCTCGACACCGGCCAACTCGTCACCGCCACCGCGCTGGTGGCCTGTGTGATGACGGTCGCCATGGGTCTCGGTGGCAACCTCCCGCTCGCCATCGCCGCAGGCCTCGGTCTCAACGCCGTCGTCGCCTTCCAGCTGGCGCCCCTGATGAGCTGGGCCGACGCGATGGGCCTGGTGGTCCTGGAAGGCCTGGTCATCTGCCTCCTGGTCCTCACCGGACTGCGGGAAGCCATCATGAACGCGATCCCGCAGCAGCTGAAGCAGGCCATCGGCGTCGGCATCGGCCTGTTCATCGCGTTCATCGGCTTCGTCGACGCCGGGTTCGTCAGCCGCATCCCGGACGCCGCCCACACCACCGTGCCGGTCCAGCTCGGTGCGGTCGGCCGGCTGACCGGCTGGCCCGTGCTCGTCTTCTGTCTCGGCGTGCTGCTGACCATCGCCCTGCTCGCCCGGAAGGTGAAGGGCGCGATCCTCATCAGCATCGTGACGATGACCGTCGTCGCGATCGGCGTCAACGCCGTCGCCGACATCAAGAGCTGGGGCCTGACCACGCCCAAGGTCCCCGACAGGATCGTCGCCGCCCCGGACTTCGGGCTGATCGGTCACTTCAGCCTGTTCGGCGGCTTCGCCCGGGCCGGGGTCCTCACCGCCGTCCTGCTGGTCTTCACCCTGGTCCTGTCCGACTTCTTCGACGCCATGGGCACCATCGTCGGCATCAGCGCGGAGGCCGGGCTGCTCGACGAGAAGGGGCAGGTGCCCGGCATCGGCCGCGTGCTGTTCATCGACGGCGCCGCCGCCGCGGTCGGCGGTCTCGGTTCCGCCTCCTCCAACACCGCCTACATCGAGTCCGCGGCCGGAGTCGGCGAGGGCGCCCGCACCGGCCTCGCCAACCTGGTCACCGGCGGCCTGTTCGGGCTCGCCCTCTTCCTCGCCCCGCTACTCACCATCGTCCCGCTCCAGGCGGCGGCGCCCGCGCTGATCGCGGTCGGCTTCCTGATGATGACCCACGTCAAGCACATCGACTGGGACCGGTACGAGATCGCCGTCCCGGCGTTCCTCACCATCGCCGCGATGCCGTTCACCTACTCCATCACCGACGGCATCGGGGCCGGTTTCCTGTCCTACGTCGTCATCAAGACGGTGCTGGGGAAGGCCAGGGAGGTCAACTGGCTGCTGTGGGGCGTCTCGGCGCTGTTCCTGGTGTACTTCGCGATCGATCCGGTGGAGCAGCTTCTCGGGGTGAAGTGAGGGGCGCTCACTTCAGGGCCGCCTGCATCATCGCCTTGGCCACCGGAGCCGCCAGGCCGTTGCCGCTCACCTCGGACCGGGCCGCGTCCGACTGCTCCACCATCACCGCGACAGCCACTTCCTTGCCGTTGCCGTCGGACTTGCCGAAGGACGTGAACCAGGCGTACGGCGTCTTGCTGTTGTTCTCACCGTGCTGGGCGGTGCCCGTCTTGCCGCCGACGGTGGCGCCGTCGACCAGGGCGTTCGTGCCCGTACCCTCCTTGACCACCGTCTCCATCGCCGACTGGAGCTGCTCGGCGGTGGAGGAGCTGACGATCTCCTTGCTGTCCGCGTCGTCGTCGTAGTTCTGCAGCACGGCACCGCCGCTGTCGGTGATCTGCGACACCATGTGCGGCGAGACCAGCTTGCCGCCGTTGGCTATGGCCGCGGACACCATGGCCATCTGCAGCGGGGTCGCGGTGACGTCGAACTGGCCGATGCCGGACAGCGCGGTCTGCGCCTTGTCCATGCCGGACGGGTACGCGCTGGCGTAGGCCCGCACCGGCACGTCGACCTTGTCGTCGTTGAAGCCGAACTTCTCGGCCATGGCCCTCACCTTGTCCTGGCCGAGCTGGACGGCCATATGACCGAAGACGTTGTTGCAGGAGTACTGCAGGGCGACGCGGATGGAGGCGTCCCTGCACGGCGCCGACTTGTTCTCGTTCTCCAGCACATGCGTGGTGCCCGGCGGGGTGTACGGGTCGGGGCTGTCGGTGTGCACGTCCACGTTCTTGTACAGCCCGTCCTCCAGCGCGGCCGCCGCCACGACCAGCTTGAACGTCGAGCCCGGGGGCAGCGGCTGGCGCAGCGCGCGGTTGGTGAGGGGCTTGTCCTTGTCCGCGTTCAGCGACTTCCAGGCCGCTCCGGCCGTGTTGGCGTCGGTGAGCGAGGCGGGGTCGTACGACGGCGTGGACACCACCGCGAGGACCTTGCCGGTCTTCGGGTCGATCGCGACCGCCGCGCCCTTGTTGTCACCGAGCGCGCGGAACGCCGCCTTCTGCACGTCCGGGTCGATCGTGGTGAGCACGTTGCCCGGGTCGGCGCGCTTGCCGGTGAGCGTGTCCATCACGGTCTTCAGCCGGCTGTCCGTGCCGTTCAGCAGGTCCGCGTAGATGCCCTCCAGCTGGGTGGGGGCATAGGCCTGTGAGGCATAGCCCGTCACCGCGGCGTAGAGCCTGCCGTCCTTGTACGTGCGCTTGTACGCGAGGTCGCTCCCCTTGGTCCGTGTCGAGCCGGTGATCGCGTTTCCGGCCACGATGATGTTCCCGAGCGGCCGCGAGTACGTCTGGATCGCGTTCCGCCGGTTGTCGTTGTCGTCCGCGAGGGCCTTTCCGTCGTAGAACTGCACCCAGGTCGCCCTGACCAGCAGAGCGAGCACGAGCAGCAGCGCGAAGACGGACGCTCGCCTGATCGTCTTGTTCATCCCGCTTCGAAGACGAGCGGGACGGGGTCGATCGTTCCCGTACGCCCCGTTTTCTCATCGCCCGCTCAGGAAACCCGCCTCGTACGCGGCGATCACCGCCTGGGTGCGGTCCCGGGCGCCGGTCTTCGCGAGGACCGCCGCCACGTGCGACTTCACGGTCGCCGGGCCCACGTCCAGCCGCCGGGCGATCTCGGCGTTCGTCAGTCCGTCGGCCATGTGCCGCAGCACGTCACGCTCACGTCCGGTGAGCTTGCTCACCCAGGGCGCGGCCGGGGCGGTGCCGCGCGCGTACTGGGCCGCGAGGGACCGCACGGCCGACGGGAACAGCAGGGTGTCGGTGCGCGCGACCAGCCGTACCGCCTGCACCAGGGCATCGGCGTCGGACCGTTTCAGCAGGAAGCCGGCGGCACCGGCGCGCAGGGCGTCGTACACGTACGCGTCGTTCTCGAAGGTGGTCACGACGACGATCCGCGGCGGCTGTTCCATGGTGGCGACGATCTGCTCGGTGGCCCTGATGCCGTCGGCCTCGGGCATCCGGACGTCCATGAGCACGACGTCGGGCCGCAGTTCCCGGACCACGGACACGGCCTCGGCGCCGGTGGCCGCCTCGCCGACGACCTCCAGGCCCGGCTCGGCGGAGAGGATGGCGCGCAGGGCGGTGCGGACCATGCGCTCGTCGTCGGCGAGGACGATCCGGAGGGCGGGCTGGGTCATGCGGGACCTTTCGGGAGCGGTCCGGCGGGCGTGCCGGCTGCCGTCGCGGGCGTGGTCAGGGGAAGCCGTACGTGCAGGCGCCAGGTGCCGCCCGAGGCTCCCGCCTGCGCCGCGCCGCCCAGCAGCCGCACCCGGTCGGCGATGCCCCGCAGACCGTGGCCGCCGCCGGGGCGGGGAGCCGCGGCCGTGCCCAGGGGGTTCTCGACGGTGATCTCCAGGTGGCCGGCCACGGCGCGGACGCACACGGCGACCGGTGCGCCGGCGTGCTTCAGGGCGTTGCTCAGACCCTCCTGCACGATCCGGTACGCCTCCCGGGACACCAGGGCCGGCAGCGTGGCGGGGTCGAGGCCGACGGTGGCCGTCACGGGCTGCCCGGCGGCCCTGGTCCGGCGCAGCAGCCCGTCGAGGTCGGTCGCGAGGGTCGGCGCCGGCACGGTGCCCGGCGCGTCCCCGTCCCGCAACACACCGAGTACGGCGTCGAGTTCGCCGACCGTGCGCCGGGTGGTCTCCTCGATGGCGGCGAGCGCCTCGCGGACGAACTCCGGGTCGGTGCCGAGGACTCGGCGGGCCGCGCTCGCCTGCAGGGTGACGGCGCTCAGGGCGTGACCGACGGAGTCGTGCAGTTCGCGGGCGAGCCGGTTGCGCACGGCGAGGTCGGCGGCCCGTGCCTCGGCGGCGGCCAGCCGGTCCTGCGGGGTGGGCCCGAGCAGCGCGGGTGCCCAGCGGGCCAGCAGGGCACCGCAGCCGGCCGCGCACCCGGCGAGTGCGCACAGCATGGCCAGGCCCGCGACCGGAGACAGAGCCAACGCCCAGCCGTGGTCGAGGGCTTCGGGCAGGCGGAGGGGGGAGTGGCGCAGCCCGGCGAACAGGGGCAGGGCGGTCAGTACCACCGCGAACGGCGGCACGGACAGCGACATGCCCGAGATGATCCCGCCGAGGCCGAGATGCAGGGTGAACCAGGCCGCCGTCCGGGCCCGTTCGGCCGCGCCGCGGGCCGGGCCGGTGGCCAGAGCGTCCGCGTCGACGCCGCACAGGGCCCGCACGGCGGCCGACTCCAGCGGCCGGGTCAGCGGGAACAGCGAGGTGACCGTGGCGATCGGCAATCCGACGGCGAACGAGCCGAGTTGCAGGGGAAGGGAACCGAAGACGTCGTCCACGCCGATGAGCGGGCCGACGACGGTCGAGCCGACGAGGACGTACGGCATGGCGAGCGCGCCGCCCAGGATCAGATGGATCCAGCGGCGCCGCGCCCGCCCGCCGAAGAGCAGCCGCAAAGCCCTGGTCACTGCGGCGCCCTGGCGTGCCGGTCCGTGAGGAAGCGGGCGACGACGCTCGCCACGAGGAGGCCGGTGATCATCTGCCCAGCGTAGGTCAGGGCGGTCAGCGCCGTGGGCCGGTCACCCGTCACCAGCGAGGCCAGCGCCATCCAGCCGCCCCAGCACGCCACGGCCGCGGAACCGGTCCAGGCCAGAGCCAACGGCACGGCGACGGGCAGCGTACGGCCCCGGCGGAAGGCGAGCTGCCCGGCACCGGTGACGGCCGCGGCGAGGAAGAGGACGTACACGAACTCCATGGACCGGTCGCCGCCGTCCGGGCCGGCCGCCCCGCAGCCGCGCAACAGCCGCACCGCGCCCGGGAGCAGCGCGGCAAGCGCCGCCGTCACGGCCGTCAGCCGCCGGCCCCGCGCCGCGCCCACGGCCGGCAGCTCCCGCACCCGCCCCCGCCACAGATGCCCCCAGCGCTCGTGGGCGTACCCGGCGAACAGCGTGCCCAGCGTCAGTCCCTGCACGATGAAACCGCCGTACACCACCCCGAAGACCCAGTCGTCGAGGAAGGGCCTGTCCCCCGTGCCGCCGGCCCCGCCCCGGCCGCCGTGCAGGACGAGCTGCAGCGGGAAGCCCACCATGATGGGCGCGAGCAGTCCCACGGCGAGCCACATCGGCACCGCGAGCAGCCAGGCCGGCACCCGCCGGCCCCACGGGCGGGTCAGCAGCAGCGCCAGCACGACGACGGCCGCGTCCATCAGCACGGTCAGGCCGTTGGCGAACGCCATGGTCAGCCGGTGCTCCAGCAGCGGACTGCCGTCCGGGATGCCGAGGTGACCGCCGGCGATCCAGACGGCTTTGAGGGACAGATACGGCAGGCAGGCGGCGATCGCGACGAACCGGAGCGAGCGGCGCCGCACGGAGATGCCGGCAGGGACAGGGACCGTTGGGAGCGTCATGCCTCAACACTCCCGCCCGGCCGCGCGACGCACCTCGTGCGGCCCGATGATCCGTCTCCGCCGTACGGGGGAGGGCGCCTCAGCCCCTCAGGACGAGGACGACCTCGTCGATCTCCTGCCCCCGCCCGTTCGCGTACCCCCGGGCCCGGGCCGTCTCGCGGAAGCCGCACTTCTCCAGCACCCGCAGCGACGCCGCGTTGTCGGCCGCCGCCCGCGCGTACAGCGGCCGTTCGGGGACCTCGGCGAGCAGGCCCCGCAGCGCGGCCGTCGCCACGCCCCGGCCCCAGTACGCGCGGTCGATCCAGTACGTCACCTCGCGCTCGCCGGCCACGCCGTAGACCGCCGCGTTCCCGGCCACCTCGCCGTCGGCCAGTACCGTGCGCAGGACGAGGGACGAGTTCCGCACGCGCTGCCAGTAGGTGCCGAAGGCCTTCCGGTCGTGCGGGTTCTCCGGGCCGAACGCGGCCATCCGGACCGCCTCCGGGTCGGTCATCTGCCGGAAGAAGACCGGCAGGTCTCCGTCCTCCACGGCACGCAGCGCGATCTCCATGGGGCCCGAGCCTACGACGGCGCGGGCACCGCGCCCGCGACCGCCCGCGCTCACAGCCTGCGCGTCGCCAGGGCCAGCCGGTCGCGCGCGTCGAACAGCGCGTCCTTGATCGTCTGTTCGTGGGCCGGGGTCAGCCGGGCCACCGGCACCGAGCAGCTGATCGCGTCCCGGGCCGGGGTGCGGTACGGGATCGCCACGCCGAAGCACCGCAGGCCCAGCGTGTTCTCCTCGCGGTCGACCGCGAAGCCCTGCTCGCGCACCTGGTGCAGCTCCTCGATGAGCTTCTCCCGGTCGGTGAGGGTGTTCTCGGTGAGCGCGGGCAGGGTCTCCGGCAGCAGCTTGCGCACCTGCTCGTCGGTGTACGTGGCCAGGATGGCCTTGCCGAGGGAGGTGGAGTGGGCCGGCAGCCGGCGCCCGACCCGGGTGAAGGGGCGCAGATAGTGCTGGGACTGACGGGTGGCGAGGTAGACCACGTTGGTGCCGTCGAGCCGGGCCAGGTGGATGGTCTCCGTGGTGTCGTCCGAGAGCCGGTCCAGGGTCGGCCGGGCGGCGGCCACCACCTCGTCGCCGTCGATGTACGACGTGCCCACGAGCAGCGCCCGCACCCCGATGCCGTACCGCGTGCCCGTCGCGTCCGTCTCCACCCAGCCCAGCTCCACCAGGGTGCGCAGCAGCATGTACAGGCTGGACTTGGGGTATCCCACGGCCTCCTGGACGGCCGCGAGGGAGTGCATACCGGGCCGGCCGGCGAAGTACTCGAGCAACTCAACGGTCCGCACCGCGGACTTGACCTGGGCCCCGCCCGTCTCGCCTGCCGACATCGCCCTTGACCCCTTCAATCGCCGGGAAATAGTCTCCGCAGCATATTCAGCATCAGAGACGGTGTTCAGTATATCGAACGCCCCCTGATGGTTGACCCTGGCCCGACCTTGGATATTGCGGCCTTACTGGAGGGACCCGCGGTGGCAGCAGCACCAGTCTGGAGTGTCGACCCGCGCACCGGGAAGCAGCGTGAACAGGTTGCGGTGGAGGCCACAGCCCAGGAGGTGGACACGGCGGTCAGGGCGGCCCACGCCGCACGCGGCGCCCTCGCCGACCGCGCGGTGCGCTCCGCCTTCCTGCGCTCGGCCGCCGCCGGCCTGGACGCGGCCGGGGACGCCCTGGTCGAGACCGCCGACGCCGAGACCGCCCTCGGCCCGGTCCGGCTGACCGGCGAACTCGCCCGCACCGGCTACCAGTTGCGGGCCTTCGCCGACATCGTCGACGAGGGCGCGTTCCTCGACGTCATCATCAACCACCCCGACGACACCGCCACCCCGCCCATCCCGGACCTGCGCCGCTACAAGGTCCCGCTCGGCGTGGTCGCCGTCTACTCCGCCTCCAACTTCCCCTTCGCCTTCTCCGTCGCCGGCGGCGACACCGCGAGCGCGCTGGCCGCGGGCTGCCCGGTCGTCGTCAAGGCCCACCCCGACCATCCGGCCCTGTCCGAGCTGGTCGCCAAGGTGCTGCGCCGGGCCGCCGCCGAGCACGGCATCCCCGAGGGCGTCGTCGGTCTCGTGCACGGCTTCGAGGCGGGCCTCGGGCTGATCGAGCACCCCCTGGTCGCCGCGGCCGGCTTCACCGGATCGGTACGGGGCGGGCGGGCGCTGTTCGACGCGGCCGCCGCGCGCCCGGTGCCGATTCCGTTCCACGGTGAGCTGGGATCCTTGAACCCGGTCCTGGTGACCGAGGCCGCCGCCGCCGAGCGGGGCGAGGCGATCGGCACCGGGCTGGCCGGGTCCATGACGCTCGGCGTCGGGCAGTTCTGCGTGAAGCCCGGACTCGTGCTGGTGCCGTCCGGCGCCGGGGGTGACCGGCTGGTGAAGTCCCTGACCGACGCCGTCGGCGACACCGGCGCGGGGGTGCTGCTCGACCACCGCATGCGGGACAACTTCGTCGCCGGGGTGCGGGAGCGGGCCGGCCTGGACGGGGTGGAGTCGCCGGTCACGCCCGGCGCGGGCGGCGAGCACACGGTCAGCGCCGGGTTCCTCACGGTGTCGGCGCGGCGGCTCGCCGAGGAGGGGGCGCACGACCTCCTGCTCGAGGAGTGCTTCGGACCGGTCACCGTCGTGGCCCGCTACACCTGCGAGGAGGAGGCCGCCGCTGTGCTGTCGCGGTTGCCGGGGAACCTCACGGCGACGGTCCAGCTGTCCTCGGAGGAGTCGGCCGGGGAGGGGCGCGGTCCGGAACTCCTGGCCGCACTGACGCCGTTGGCGGGCCGTGTGGTGGTGAACGCGTGGCCCACCGGTGTCGCGGTGGCTCCCGCGCAGCAGCACGGGGGGCCGTACCCCGCGACGACCTCTACGTCCACCTCTGTGGGCGGCACGGCCATCGAGCGGTGGCTGCGGCCGGTGGCCTATCAGAACGCTCCGTCGGCCTTGCTGCCGAAGGAGCTCCGCGACGGGAATCCGCTGGGGCTCCCCCGGCGGTTCAACGGGGTTCTGGAGCGGTAGACCGCGGCCCTGCGACAATCGGCCGATGGACGTGGAACTTCCCGAACTCCCCTTCGCTCTCCGTACGTACGGACCCGACGGGCACTGGGTCTACGAGGACGGCGTGCTGACCGGCTGGGCCGGGCCCCGGCAGGATCGGTTCGTCACGCCCACCGGGGAGGCCCTCGACCCCGCCTCGGACGCGCCCCGGCTGCTGGGTGCGCCCGAGGGCGACTTCCAGCTGATCGCCCGGGTCACCGTGGGCTTCCGGGCCGCCTTCGACGCGGGCGTCCTCTACGTCCATGTCGGCGAGCGGGCCTGGGCGAAGCTGTGTCTGGAGTACTCCCCGGATGTGCCCACCGTCTGCACGGTGGTCACCCGGGGGCACTCCGACGACGCCAACTCCTTCACCGTGGAGGGGAGTTCGGTGTGGCTGCGGGTCAGCCGGACCGGGCGGGCCTTCGCCTTCCACGCCTCGCGGGACGGCGAGCGGTGGACCTTCGTCCGGCTGTTCACCCTGGGCGACGAGAAGGAGACCGATGACGCGCTGGTCGGCTTCATGACCCAGTCGCCCCTGGGGGAGGGGTGCGTGGTGACGTACGACCACCTCGCGTTCAGGCCCGGCTGGCCGGACGACCTGCGAGACGGAAGCTGAGCGCGGACGTCACCGTGAGCAGGGCCGGGCTGAGGGCCGGGCACCCGTGCATACCGGCCTGGAGGCCGCGGCCGAGCAGCGCTCCGCTCACGCCGATGCACAAGGCCGCCGGCCACCTGCCGGGCGGGCACGGGTACGGCCGCGTCCTCGGTCGCGTGACCTGGGGCATACAGGCCCGGTGCCGACCGGGAATGAAGCATCCTGTTTGAACGTTCACGTACTTGTCGGGGAGAGTCCCCGCAGCCGTACGACCTGGAGAGAGCCGAAGCATGCGCGTCGAGATCTGGAGCGACATCGCCTGCCCCTGGTGCTATGTGGGCAAGGCCCGCTTCGAGAAGGCGCTCGCTGCCTTCCCGCACCGTGACGACGTCGAGGTGGTGCACCGCTCCTTCGAGCTGGACCCGGACCGCGCCAAGGGCGACGTGCAGCCGGTGATCACCATGCTCACCAGGAAGTACGGCATGAGTGAGGCACAGGCCCAGGCCGGCGAGGACAACCTGGGCGCCCAGGCCGCCGCCGAGGGCCTGGACTACCGCACCCGGGACCGGGACCACGGCAACACCTTCGACATGCACCGCCTCCTGCACTTCGCCAAGGAGCAGGGCAGGCAGGACGCGCTGATCCAGATCCTGTACCGGGCGAACTTCGCCGAGGAGCGGTCCGTGTTCACCGAGGGTGACGAGCGGCTCGTGGAGCTGGCCGTGGCGGCCGGTCTCGACGCCGACGCCGCCCGCGCGGTGCTCGCGGACCCGGTCCGCTACTCCGACGAGGTCCGCGCCGACGAGCGCGAGGCGGCCCGGCTCGGCGCCACCGGCGTCCCGTTCTTCGTCCTCGACCGGAAGTACGGCGTCTCCGGTGCCCAGCCCGCCGAGGTCTTCACCCAGGCGCTGACCCAGGCCTGGGGCGAGCACTCCCCGCTGAAGCCGGTCGGCCAGGGCGGCCGAGGGGACGCGGCGGCCTGCGGACCGGACGGGTGCGCCGTGCCGCAGCAGAGCTGAAACCGCAGGTCAGGGCGGACCTATAAGAACTCCTAAGCGGATCCACGTAAAAATTCGCAATGGACGGGGACTTCGTCGGGCCGCAGAGTGGACCCATGGAGACCACCCGGACCACGGAGTCCTTCGACAGCCTCGTCCGCGCCGAGTTCACCCCGAAGAGCACCTATCTGAACACCGCGACCAGCGGCCTCCTCCCGGCCCGTACGGTCGCCGCGCTGCACGAGGCGGTGGCCATCCGGGCCGAGGGCCGGCCGCTGGACCCGCTGTTCGACGACGTCGAGGCCGCCCGCGCCGCGTTCGCCCGGCTGGCCGGGGTGCCGGTCGCCCGGGTCGCGGCGGGCCCGTCGGTCTCCGCCCAGACCGGACTGATCGCCGCCTCGTTGCCCGCGGGCGCCGAAGTGCTCACCGCCGAGGACGACTTCACCTCCGTGCTGAACCCGTTCCATGTGCGCGGGGACCTCAAGGTGCGGGCGGTCCCGCTGGAACGGCTCGCCGAGTCGGTCCGCCCCGGTACCGCCCTGGTCGCGGTCAGCGCCGCCCAGTCCGCCGACGGCCGGATCGCCGACCTGCCCGCCCTGCGCGAGGCCGCCCGTGCGCACGGTGCGCGCACCTACGTCGACTACTCCCAGGCCGCGAGCTGGCTGCCGATGGAGGCCGGCGCCGGCGACTTCACCGTCGCGACGACCTTCAAGTGGCTGCTCGGTCCGCACGGGGCGGCCTTCCTCGTCGTCCCCGAGGACTTCGGCGGGTTGTCCCCGCTGCTGGCGGGCTGGGTCGCGGCCGAGGAACCGTGGAACAGCTGCTACGGACCGGTGACCGAACTCGCCCGAACCGCACGGCGGTTCGACGTCAGCCCCGCGCTGTTCACCTACACCGGGGTGCGCCACTCCCTCGCCCTGATCGAGGAACTGGGCGTGGCCGCCGTGCGGGCGCACGACCTGGCGCTGGCCGACCGGTTCCGCACCGGACTCGCCTCGCTCGGCCACGAACCCCTGCCCGCCCCCGGCTCGGCGATCGTCTCCGTCCCCGGACTGGGAGCCCGTCAGCCGGAGTTGAGCCGCGCCGGCATCGAGGTCGCCGACCGCGCGGGCAATCTGCGGGCCTCGTTCCACCTGTACAACACGCCGGCCGACGTGGACCGCCTGCTGGACGTGCTCGCCGGCTGACACGACCGGGCCGGGGCCTCCCGTCCCACACGAGGAGGCCCCGGCCCGGTGCTCGGGGGGGGTACTTCACCGACTTCACCGAGGTGAAGTCGCGCGCGCCGGTGCGGTGTCCGATGGCCGCCGCGCGGCGGGCGGGCCGCTCACCGGACGGGAGTGAAGTCCCTTGCCCCGATGAACTCCGGCCGGCGCACCGGTGCCGCGAAGGGTTCCACGGCGGTGTTCTCCACGCTGTTGAACACGATGAAGACGTTGCTGCGCGGGAACGGCGTGATGTTGTCGCCGGAGCCGTGCATGCAGTTGCAGTCGAACCAGGTCGCCGAGCCGGCCCTGCCGGTGAACAGCCGGATGCCGTGCTCGCCCGCCAGCGCCGTCAGCGCCTCGTCGGACGGGGTGCCCGCGTCCTGCATCTGCAGGGACTTCTTGTAGTTGTCCTTGGGCGTGGCGCCGGCGCAGCCCAGGAACGTCCGGTGCGAACCCGGCATGATCATCAGGCCGCCGTTGGTGTCGTGGTTCTCGGTCAGCGCGATCGACACGGACACCGTGCGCATGTTCGGCAGGCCGTCCTCGGCGTGCCAGGTCTCGAAGTCCGAGTGCCAGTAGAAGCCGCTCGCGCCGAAGCCGGGCTTGACGTTGATCCGCGACTGGTGGACGTAGACGTCCGAGCCGAGGATCTGCCGGGCACGCCCGACCACCCGCGGATCGCGCACCAGGTTCGCGAAGACCTCGCTGATCCGGTGCACCTCGAAGACCGAGCGGATCTCCTTCGACTTCGGCTCCACGATGGAGCGCTCGTCGGCGCGGACCGCCGGGTCGGTGACCAGCCGGTCCAGCTCGCGCTTGTAGACCTCCACCTCGTCCGGGGTGATCAGCTGGTCGACGGCGAGGAAGCCGTCACGCTCGTACGACTGGAGATCGGCCGTCGGGATCGGGCCCGGCGTGTCCGGGGATCCCCAGACGACCGGGTCCTGACGCGGGACGGTCACCTCCGTGGCGCCGCGGGTCGGGTAGAGATCCTTCACGGGTGCGGTGGTCATGGGTTCTCACACCTCCTCGGGCTCGGTGAGCAGCGGGTAGACGCCGTTCTCGTCGTGGTCCTCCCGTCCGGTCACGGGCGGGTTGAACACGCAGATGCAGTGGAAGTCCTCCTTGACGCGCAGGGTGTGCCGCTCGTGCCCGTCGAGGAGGTACATGGTGCCGGGGGTGATCGTGTACGTCTTCCCGGCCTCGTGGTCGGTGAGCTCGGCCTCGCCCCGGGTGCAGACGACGGCTTCGACGTGGTTGGCGTACCACATCGACGTCTCGGTCCCGGCGTACAGGACGGTCTCGTGCAGGGAGAAGCCGACCCGCTCCTTGGCGAGGACGATCCGCTTGCTCTCCCAGGTGCCGGACTTCGCCCTGACGTGCCGGTCGGTGTTCTCGATGTCCTTGAACGATCGGACGATCACGGTGCTGTTCTTCCTCCTAGCTGTACGAAAGCGCCTGGTCAGGCGGTTTCGCGGACGGCACGGGCGAGGACGCTCAGGCCCTCGTCCAGCTCGTCGGGGGTGATGGTGAGCGCGGGCAGCAGCTTGACGACCTCGCCCTCCGGGCCGGACGTCTCGATCAGCAGCCCCAGCTCGAAGGCCCGCCGGGCGACCCGCGAGGCCCGCGCCTTGTCCTGGAACTCCAGGCCCCACACCAGCCCGCGCCCGCGGTACTCCTTGACGTCGGCGAGGTTCTCCTCGGTGATGGAGATCAGCGCCTGCTCGACCTGCTCACCACGGGAGCGGGTCTGCTTCTCCATGGCCGAGCCGTCGGTCCAGTACGCCTCCAGGGCGGCCGTCGCCGTGACGAACGCGGGGTTGTTGCCCCGGAAGGTGCCGTTGTGCTCGCCGGGCTCCCAGACGTCCAGTTCGGGCTTGAACAGGCACAGCGACATCGGCAGCCCGTAGCCGCTGATGGACTTCGAGACCGTGACGATGTCGGGGGTGATGCCCGCCTCCTCGAAGGAGAAGAACGCGCCCGTGCGGCCGCAGCCCATCTGGATGTCGTCGACGATCAGCAGCATGTCCTGCCGCTCGCACAACTCCTTGAGCGCGCGCAGCCATGCGGGCCGGGCGACGTTGATGCCGCCCTCGCCCTGCACGGTCTCCACGATCACGGCGGCGGGCTTGTTGAGCCCGGAGCCCTGGTCCTCCAGCAGGCGCTCGAACCACAGGAAGTCCGGGACCGTGCCGTCGAAGTAGTTGTCGAACGGCATCGGCGTCCCGTGCACCAGCGGTATGCCGGCACCGGCCCGCTTGAAGGCGTTCCCGGTGACGGCGAGGGAGCCCAGGGACATCCCGTGGAAGGCGTTCGTGAACGACACGATCGCCTCCCGCCCCTTCACCTTCCGGGCCAGCTTCAGCGCCGACTCCACGGCGTTGGTCCCGGTCGGCCCCGGGAACATCACCTTGTACGGCAGGTCACGCGGGCGCAGCACCAGATCCTGGAAGGTCTGCAGGAAGGACCGCTTGGCCGTGGTCGACATGTCCAGGCCGTGGGTCACCCCGTCCCGGGACAGATAGTCGATCAACGCCCGTTTGAGTACGGCGTTGTTGTGGCCGTAGTTGAGTGAGCCGGCGCCGGCGAAGAAGTCGAGGTACGCATGACCGTCCTCGTCGTACATCCGGCTGCCCTGCGCGCGGTCGAAGACCGTGGGCCAGCCGCGGCAGTAGCTGCGCACCTCGGACTCGAGGGTCTCGAAGACGCTGAGGTCGGGCTGGGTGATGGTCACGGTGAATCGCTCCTCAGTGGGCGGTGAAGTCGGTCAACGGACCGATGCGGTAGAGGACTTCGGGATCGTGCGGGCCGTCCGGGAACAGCTCGGCGGGAAACAGCACCGCACGCTCCAGGTGCGCTCCGTGCCGGGCGGCGAACGAGGTGAACAGCCGCTCGGAGGCGGTGTTGCCGGGCGTGATGGTGGTCTCCACGTCGGTGATGCCGTGCTCGCCGGCCAGCCGTGCGGTCAGCCCGTCCAGCAGCCGGGCGGCGATGCCGTGCCCCCGGTACGCGGGGTCGACGGCCACCTGCCAGACGAGCAGCGTGCGGGGGCGCTCCGGCCGCACGTAGCCGGTGACGAACCCGACCGGCTCCCCGTCCGCACCGCGCGCCACCGCCGAGGTGCCGGCGAAGTCCCGGCACCACAGCAGATAGCTGTACGAGGAGTTCAGATCGAGGGTTTTCGAGTCCTTGGCGAGACGCCAGAGCGCGGCTCCGTCGGTCACCGCCGGCTGGTCGATGAGCAGGTCTGCGGGTGCGGCAGTCATGCGGCACGAATTTAGCGAGGTGAATTAGGAAATGCACGGCCGCTATCACTGCGCCGCACAGATACCTCGGTGAAATGCCCGAATTAACCCACGTCAAATCAGGGCAAAAGGAGCGCGCTGTGGAGTGTGTCACAGCTCGGAAACCGTCAGAAAACCGCCAGGAAACTTCCCCGTTTAGCCCTGCAAAAAGCGGGCAGAAGAAGACGGGAAGCTGTCACCGAAGGAATTGGCGGAAATTGTGAAGCTCAATTGAATTCAAGCCCCGGTGGTGCCGTCGATTCGTTCACGCAGAATGTCGGCGTGTCCGTTGTGCCGGGCGTACTCCTCGATGAGATGGATCAACACCCAGCGCACGCTCACCTCGACGCCGGCCATCGGACCGTCGGCGATCCGCCCGGTGTCCTCCAGTGCCCGTTCGGCGAGCAGCTCCCGGCCGCGCGCGATCTCCCGCCGCCACACGTCCAGCGCCTCTTCGAGCCCCCGCCCCGGATCGAGGGCGTACCCCGTCTCCTCCTCGAACACCGGCGGTACGTCGAGTCCGGCCACCACCCGCTGGAACCAGTTCCGTTCGACCTCGGCGAGGTGCTGGACGAGGCCGAGCAGCGTCAGCGACGACGGCTGCGCCGAGGCGAGCCGCGCCTGCGCGTCATCCAGCCCCCGGCACTTCAGCTCCAGTGTGCCCCGGTGAAAGTCCAGCCAGCTCTCCAGCATGGGCAGCTCGGGGCCGGTCGGCGAGGGGACGGGCCGGCCGTCGGGGAGGGTGGCGGGTGTCTGGGGTGTGAGGTCGGTCATGCGGGTGAGGGTGGCACGGGTCACCGGCACGGGCGCGGGCACGCAGGGGGAAGGGGTGCCCTTCCGGCCAACCTAGCGCCGCGTGCCGAGCGCCGCCCCGATCGCCGCCAGGCACCTCTCCACGGTCTCCAGGGAGGCGTCCGCGCCGTAGTGGTTGACCCGGATCATCTCCTGGGCCAGCGCACCCCCGCCGGCGGCGATCGGCAGCGACGGGTCGTCGGTCAGGGCCCGCGCCACCACCTCCGACGCCACCACCCCCGACGGCACCCGAAGCGTCGTGGCCACCGGCGCCGCGTCCGAGGCCTCGTACACATACGGCTCAAGGCCCCCGCCCAGGGAAACCGCGCCCGCCCGCGTGGCCAGCGCGGCGGACCGGTGCCGGTCCATCACCGCATCCAGCCCCACCGACTCGATCCGCTCCAGGCACGCCTGCAGCGCCAGCATCTCCAACTGGGCCGGAGCGTGCGGCAGTACCGCGCGCCCGGCGTCGATCCAGCGTTCCTTCCAGTCCAGCAGGGACAGATAGGAGCGGCGCGGGGCGTTGGGATTGGCCGCCATCCGGGCCCAGGCCCGCTCGCTCACCGAGATCGCCGACACACCCGCCGGACCGCCCATCGCCTTCTGCGCGCCGATCACACACAGGTCCACACCCCACGCGTCCGGCAGCACCGGCTCCGCACCCACGGAGGCGACCGCGTCCAGGTAGAACAGCGCGCCCCGCTCCCGCACCGCCTCGCCGATCTCCGCGACCGGATTGGTGTTGCCGGTCGCCGCCTCCGCGTGCACCAGCGAGACGAAGTCGATCTCCGGGTGCTCGGCGAACGCCTCCCGGATCTGGTCGGCGGTCACGGCCGTGTGGAAGGGAACGGAGAGGTCGTACACCGTCGCGCCGCAGTCCCGCAGCCAGTTCCCGAACGTCTGTCCGTACGGCCCGGTGATCACGTTCAGGGCCACCGTGCCCGGACCGGCCGCAGCGCGGATCGCGCCCTCCAGCGGCAGCAGCGCCTCACCCTGCGTGATCAGCACGTCCTGCCGGGTGTCCAGCAGCCGGGCGACGGCGTCCTCGATGGCGGCGAAGCGCCCGGCGCTCAGCGGGGGCAGATCGAGGAAGGGGTGGCTCACGGCGGGTGCTCTCTTCGTTCGCGGGCATCGGACTCCCTCGATCTTAGGTCCAACCGCCCTGTAACCCTCGGTTTGATTTGAGAGACTCAAACTCTTCCTTATAATCGGAAGCCTCAGTTCCCTCACAGGGAGATCCCCCATGAAAACGCTCCTCGGTCGCCGGACCCGCCTCCTGGCCGCCACCACCGCGACCGCCGGACTGGTCCTCGTTGTGGCCGGCTGCTCCTCGTCGTCCGGCGGAGGGAACGGCGGTGCCACCGTCAAGGGGGTCCACGTCGTCAAGGCCGGCCGGCTGACCACCTGCACCCACCTGCCGTACCCGCCGTTCCAGTCGGAGATCAACGGCAAGGTGCAGGGCTTCGACGTCTCCCTCATCGACCTCGTCGCCAAGAACCTCGGCGTCACGCAGCAGATCGTCGACACGCCGTTCGAGAACTTCAAGACCGGCGCCTTCCTGAACTCCGGCCGGTGCGACCTGGCGGCCGCCGGTATGACGATCACGCCCGAGCGCAAGAAGAACGTCGACTTCTCCGACCCGTACTTCGAGGCCACCCAGGCCGTGCTCGTGAACAAGAGCAGCGGCGTCAACTCCCTCGCCGACGTCAAGGCCAAGGGCAAGAAGCTCGGCGCCCAGGCGCAGACCACCGGTGAGGACTACGTCAAGAGCAAGGGCTACGACCCGATCTCCTTCGAGTCCTCCGACGCGGTCCTCAACGGCCTGCGCACCGGCCAGGTCCAGGCCGTCGTCATCGACTACCCGGTCGTCCAGGGCTGGCTGAAGGACAAGGCCACCGCGGACCAGTTCAAGGTCGTCGACAACCTCAAGACCGGTGAGCAGTACGGCTTCACGGTCAAGAAGGGCAACACGGCGCTGCGCGAGGCCATCAACAAGGCCCTCAAGGACGCCAAGGCCGACGGCACCTACAAGAAGATCTACGAGCGGTGGATCGGCCCGTACCACGCCTCCGTGGCCTCTCCCGCCGCCTCATGACCGACACGGACGTACGACTCCAGCCGAAGAAGAAGGGACTGACCCGGCGTCAGAAGCGGCGTCTGTCCCGGGGCGTGCAGTACGCCGTGTTCGTCGCCGCCGTGGTCGCCTTCGCGGTCACGGCGGACTGGGGACGGCTGCAGAACCAGTTCGCCCAGGCCGACATCGCCCGGCAGATGTTCCCGGACGTCATCACACTGGCGCTGCGGAACACCGTGCTCTACACGCTGTCCGGCTTTGTCGTCGGACTCGTGCTCGGCATGGCCATCGCGCTGATGCGGCTGTCCTCCGTGGGCCCGTACCGCTGGCTGGCGAGCATCTACATCGAGATCTTCCGCGGCCTGCCCGCCCTGCTGATCTTCATCTTCGTCGGTGTGGCCGTCCCGCTCGCCTTCCCCGGCACGGAGATCCCCGGCGGCACCTACGGCCAGGTCGCGATCGCGCTCGGCCTGGTCTCGGCCGCGTACATGGCGGAGACCATCCGCGCCGGCATCCAGGCCGTGCCCAAGGGACAGACGGAGGCGGCCCGTTCGCTCGGCTTCTCGCCCGCGAAGGCCATGGTCTCCATCATCGTCCCGCAGGCCTTCCGGATCATCCTGCCGCCGCTGACCAACGAACTCGTCCTGCTGTTCAAGGACTCCTCGCTGGTGCTGTTCCTCGGTGTCACCCTGGAGCAGCGGGAGCTGTCCAAGTTCGGCCGCGACCTCGCCAGCACGACCGCCAACTCCACGCCGATCCTGGTCGCGGGCCTGTGCTACCTGCTGATCACCATCCCGCTCAGCTATGTCGTCAGGCGCATGGAATCCAAGGCCCAGGAGGCGATCCGGTGAGCCGCCCGGAGATTCAGGTACGGGACCTGCACAAGTCCTTCGGCGACAACCAGGTGCTCAAGGGCATCGACCTGGAGATCGGCCGGGGCGAGGTCGTCTGTGTCATCGGCCCCTCCGGTTCCGGCAAGTCGACGCTGCTGCGCTGTGTGAACCTGCTGGAGGAGCCCACCAAGGGCCAGGTCTTCGTCGGCGGTACCGAGATCACCGACCCCGACGTCGACATCGACGCCGTACGCCGCCGGATCGGCATGGTCTTCCAGCAGTTCAACCTGTTCCCGCACCTGAGCGTCACCGAGAACCTCACCCTCCCGCAGCGCAGGGTTCTCAAGCGGGACAAGGCGCAGGCGGCGAGGGTCGCCGCCGAGAACCTCGCCCGGGTCGGCCTGGCCGAGAAGGCGCGCGCCTATCCCTCCTCCCTGTCCGGCGGCCAGCAGCAGCGCGTGGCGATCGCCCGGGCGCTGGCGATGGGCCCGGAGGTCATGCTCTTCGACGAGCCGACCTCGGCGCTCGACCCCGAGCTGGTCGGCGACGTCCTCGCGGTGATGCGCAGGCTCGCCGAGGAGGGCATGACGATGATGGTCGTCACCCACGAGATGACCTTCGCCCGCGAGGTCGCCGACCGGGTCGTCTTCATGGACGGCGGCGTGATCGTCGAGGAGGGCAGCCCCGCGCAGGTCATCGGCGACCCGCAGCACGAGCGCACCCGCCACTTCCTCTCCCGCCTGCTCGACCCGGCGATGGCCGAGGTGGAGGAGGAGACCTCCGACCAGGTGGGGAAGGACAGGCCGTAGGCCGTTAGGGTGCGGTGCATGAGCGATGGCGCGGTGCTGCACGTGAAGGGCCGGGTTCTGGCCGGGCCGGACGACGTCCGTGACGAGCTGTGGGTGGTCGGGGGCCGGGTGTCCTACGACCGCCCCGCCGGGGCACGTGACGTCCGTACCGTCGAGGGCTGGACGCTCCCGGGCCTGGTCGACGCGCACTGCCACGTGGGCCTCGGCGCGGACGGGCCGGTCGACGCGGACACCGCCGAGAAGCAGGCGCTCACCGACCGCGAGTCGGGCACCCTGCTGATCCGGGACGCGGGTTCGCCCTCCGACACCCGCTGGATCGACGACCGCGAGGACCTGCCGAAGATCATCCGGGCCGGCCGGCACATCGCCCGTACCCGCCGCTACATCCGCAACTACGCCTGGGAGATCGAACCCGACGACCTGGTCACGTACGTCGCCCAGGAGGCCCGGCGCGGCGACGGCTGGGTCAAGCTGGTCGGCGACTGGATCGACCGTGACCTCGGCGACCTCGCGCCCTGCTGGCCGCGAGAGCCGGTGGCGGCGGCCATCGCCGAGGCCCACCGGCTCGGCGCCCGGGTCACCGCGCACTGCTTCGCCGAAAGCTCCCTGCGCGACCTGGTCGAGGCGGGGATCGACTGCATCGAGCACGCGACCGGCCTGAGCGACGACCTGATCCCGCTCTTCGCCGAGCGCGGCGTCGCGATCGTCCCGACCCTCGTCAACATCGCCACCTTCCCGCGGCTCGCGGCCGGCGGCGACACCAGGTTCCCGCGCTGGTCCGCACACATGCGCCGGCTGCACGAACGCCGCTACGACACCGTGCGCGGCGCCTACGACGCCGGGATCCCGGTGTACGTCGGCACGGACGCCGGCGGCTCGCTGGCCCACGGACTGGTCGCGGCCGAGGTGGCGGAGCTGGTCACCGCCGGTATTCCGGCCGTGGCCGCCGTGTCGGCGACGAGCTGGGGCGCCCGCGCCTGGCTCGGCCGCCCCGGCCTGGAGGAGGGCGCCCCGGCCGACCTGGTGGTGTACGAGGGCGATCCGCGCGCGGACGTACGGGTGCTGGCGGCGCCGCGCCGCGTGGTGCTGAACGGGCGGATCGTGCAGTAGCGGAACGCCTGTGCCCGGTGATTCGAAGCGGTGTGCTGGACATCCACGTTCGAGTGAAGTGGTCCGGGATCGCTGACCGTTCACCCGCAGGGCGTACAAGGTTGACGGGTCCCAAGAACGTTTCCTCTGGGGGTCCCACCGCCTTGAACAGCAACAACTTCCGCACGCCCGCACGCCGTATCGCGACTGTCGCGACGGTCACCGCCCTGGCCGCCGGTCCCGCGGTCCTGGGCGCGGGCGCCGCGCACGCGACCGGTGACCACGGTCGCGCCTCCGCCGTCGTCCTGCGCACCGGGCTCGACGTGTCCCTGCTCAACAAGACCGTCGACGTCCCGCTCGCGGTCTCCCTGAACGAGGTCCGGGCACCGCGGAGCGCCGACAGGACCACGCTGTCCGCCCGGCTCGACGGCGTGGCGGGCGGCGAGCCGTTCACGGTCCTCGGCGCCGACGTCGCCTCGGCGAAGGCCACCGCGACCGCGCGGCGCGCCGAGGGCTCGGTCCGGCTCGTCGACGCACGGCTGCACCTCCCCGGCCTTCCCCTGCTGTCCCTGATCGAGGTCGGCACGGTCACCGCGCGGGCGACCTGCGAGGCCGGCAGGGCACCGGCCGCCTCGGCGAACGTCCTCGGCGCCGTCACCGTCCTCGGCAAGCGCGTCACCCTCACCGCCGGCGGTCCGACCGAGGTGAAGGTGCCCGGCGTCGGCGAGGTCCGCCTCGATCTCGCCGAGCGGCGCACCACCACCCGCTCGGCCGCCGCCACCGCCCTCGAACTCAAGGTGTCCGTCAACCCCTTGAAGCTCAACGTGGCCGACGTCCGGGGCACGGTCACGCTGGCCAAGGCGACCTGCGAGTCCCCGGCGGCCCCGCCCACGGGACACCCGGTGCCGAGCCACGACCCGGCCGCCGACGTCACACCGCAGGGCGCCCGGACCGACCTCGCGGACACGGGCGGCAGCTCCGCGACCCCGTACGTCGCGGGCGGCGCACTCGCGCTGGTGCTGGTCGGCGGGGGAGCGGTGGCGGTGGCCCGGCGCCGGAAGAGCTGACGTCACCGTCCCGTGCCACTCCCCGTCCGGCCGCCACGCCGGGTGGGAGGTGGCCTCCCGGCCGACCGCAGCGCGCGGCCGTGCCGGTCACGGCGCCAGGGCGGCCGACAGCGCTCGCAGGAACCCGCTCACGGTGGCCCGGTCCCGGACCGCGACCCGCACCCAGTGTTCGTCCAGCCCCGGAAACGTGTCGCCACGCCGCACGGCATAACCGAGCTCACGCAACCGGTGTCGTACAGCGGCAGCCCCCGCCATCCGGACCAGGACGAACGACGCCTCCGCGGGCTCCACCACCCGCACGCCCCGCGAGGCGAACCCGGACAACCCCGTCACCAGGTGGGCCCGGTCCGCCGCGATGCGATGCGCCGCGTGCCCCGCCTCCGCCAGCGCCCGCGGCGTCACACACGCCTCGGCCGCGGCCAGCGCGGGAGTCGACACCGGCCACAGCGGCTGGGCCCGTTCCAGTTCGGCGATGATCTCCGGGGGAGCCAGCGCGTACCCGATCCGGAGCCCGGCCAGCCCCCAGGTCTTGGTCAGGCTCCGCAGCACCACGAGACCCGGCACGTCCGTCCGTCCGGCCAGTGCCTCCCGCTCACCCGGCACCGCGTCCATGAACGCCTCGTCGACCACCAACACCCGTCCGGGGCGGGCCAGTCGGGCGATCACCTCCGCCGGATGCAGGACGGAGGTGGGGTTGGTCGGGTTCCCGATCACCACCAGATCGGCCCCCTCCGGCACCGCCGCCGGATCCAGCCGGAACCCGTCCTCCTCCCGCAGCAGCACCCGCTCCACGGTGTGCCCCGCGTCCCGCAGGGCGGCCTCCGGCTCGGTGAACTGCGGATGCACGACGACCGGGCGCCGTACCTTCAGCGCCCGCGCCAGCAGCACGAACGCCTCCGCCGCGCCGGCCGTCAGCAGCACCCGTTCCACCGGCAGCCCGTGCCGCGCCGCCACCGCCGCCCGCGCGGCCCGCCCGTCCGGGTAGGCCGCGAGGGACGACAGCGAGGCGGCGATCTCCTCCCGCAGCCACGGCGGGGGCGTGTCCGCGCGGACGTTGACGGCGAGGTCGGTCAGCCCTACCCCGTCGTCCCGCACTTCGGCGTCCCCGTGGTGCCGCAGATCGTGCCCGGACCCGGCGGTGTCGTCAGTGCGCATGGCTGTGCGAGTGCCCCCCGTGATGGTGGTGCCCATGACCGTGCCCGTGGTGGTGGCCGTCGTCGTCCGGGTGGAAGTGCGGCTGCTGCGGCAGTCCCACCTTGTCCTCGAAGCCCGGCAGCGCGATCCGGTACACGCACGAGTCGCAGTTCATGCGCAGATCGCCCTTGACGGCCTCCTCGTACCGCTCCATCACCAGGTCCAGCAGCTCCGGCTCGCGCCCGATGACGTCCGCCGAGCGCACGTCGGCCCCGGGGTGCCCGGCCGCCCACTCCTCGGTCTGCTGCCGCACCCGGTCCGGCAGGATCCCGGTGAACAGGAAGTAGGGGAGGACGACGATCCGCCGGGCCCCCAGCTTCGCGCACCGGTCCAGTCCGCTCGGCACGTCCGGCGCCGCCAGCGACACGAACGCCGTCTCCACCCCGGCGTACCCGCGCCCCTCCCACAGCAGCCGCGCCGCCTTGAACACCTCGGCGTTGGCGTCGGGGTCGGTCGAGCCGCGCCCGACCAGCAGCACGGTCACCTCCGCGGGGTCCGTGTCGCCCAGCACCTCCCGCAGCCGCCGCTCCAGCACGTTCAGCAGCGCCGGGTGCGGGCCCAGCGGGCGGCCGTAGGTGTACGAGATCCCCGGGTGCCGTTCCTTCTCACGGGCCAGCGCGGCCGGGATGTCGCCCTTGGCGTGCCCGGCGGACACCAGCATCAGCGGCACGGCGGCGAACCGCCGCACGCCCCGCTCGACCAGCTCGGTGACGGCCTCGCCGAGCGGCGGCGGGGACAGCTCGATGAAGCCGCCCGCGACGGGCAGCCCGGGGTGGCGGCGCCCCAGCTCGCGGACGAAGTCGCGGAACGCCTCGGCTCCGGCGTCGTCACGGGTGCCGTGTCCGGCGATCAGCAGGGCGGGCGGGGTGGTCACGAGGTCTCCTCAGACGAAAGGGGGTGGTACAGCAGGGCGTTGAGCGCGGCGGCGGCGACCGCCGAGCCGCCCTTCTCGGACACGTTGCTCACGGCGGGCAGCCCGCTCTCGCGCAACGCGGCCTTGGACTCGGCCGCACCGACGAAACCGACGGGCAGGCCGATGACGAGTGCGGGGGCGGCGTCCAGGGTGAGCAGCTCCTCCAGGGCGGTGGGCGCACAGCCGATCACCCACAGCGCGCCCGGCCCGACCTGCTCGTGGGCGAGCCGGACGGCGTGTGCCGAACGGGTCAGCCCGGGGCCGGACTTGGCGTCCTTCAGCCGGCACACGGTCTCCCGCCGGGTGATGCCGGCCGCGACCATCTCCACGTCCACGACGACCGGCGCCCCCGCGTGCAGCGCCGCGTGCGCCTTCACCAGGTCGTCCTCGGCCGTGACGAGGTCGGTCGCGTACTCCAGGTCGGCGGCGGAGTGGATGACCCGCTCCACCACCGCCCGGGTCAGCGGCGGGAAGTGCGAGGTGTCCAGGCGGGCCCGCAGCCGCCGGAAGGACTCCTGCTCGATGGGGTGGACCACACGGTTCACTGGGCGCCCTCCTGCGCTGTCTGCCAGCGGTAGCCGCGCGGGGTCACCATGCGGCCCGCGACGGTGCGGGTCGCGGTGTTGCCCACGGTGACGACCGTCATCATGTCCACCGTCGCCGGGTCCAGTCCGGCGAGCGTGGTCACCCGGCTCGACTCGTCCGGCCGCGAGGCGTTCCGTACGACGCCCACCGGTGTCGCCGGCTCCCGGTGCCCGGCGAGGATCGCGAGCGCCTTGGGCAGCTGCCAGTCGCGGCCCCGGGAGCGCGGGTTGTAGAAGGTCACGACGAGGTCCGCCTCGGCCGCCGCGCGTACCCGGCGTTCGATGACCTCCCACGGTGTGTGCAGGTCGGACAGGCTGATGGACACGTGGTCGTGGCCCAGCGGCGCGCCCAGGACCGCACCGGCGGCCAGCGCGGCCGTCACCCCGGGCACCCCGACCACGTCGATGTCGTCCGACGCCTCGGCGAGGGCCGGGGAGGCCATGGCGTACACGCCCGCGTCCCCGCTGCCGATCAGCGCCACCGCATGCCCCTTACGGGCCTCCGCGACCGCGGTGCGGGCCCGCTCCTCCTCGGCGCCGAGCCCCGACTCCAGTACCCGGGTGCCCGGTCGCAGCAGGTCGCGGATCTGGTCCACGTACTGGTCGAGCCCGACCAGCACCGAGGCCCGGCGCAGCTCGGCCGCCGCGCGCGGGGTGAGCAGGTCCCGGGCGCCCGGCCCGAGCCCGACCACCGCGAGCCGCCCGCGTGCCGGGCGCCGTACCACCGCGCAGGTCGCCATCGCGGGCCGCGCCTTTGACTTCCGCTTGGGCACGAGGAGTTCACCGCCGCGCAGCAGAGCCGCCGCCTCCGCCACGGAGGGTGTGCCGACGGCCGTGAGCGGCGCGTCCGACGGGTTGGGCACCTCGACCGCCGCCAGCTCCTCGGCGGAGTACGTCACCAGGGGCACCCCCAGCCGCTCGGCGGCGGCCACGATGCCCGGCTCCTCGGACTTGGCGTCCACGGTGGCGAGTTCGGCCACGGACTTCGGTGTGAGCCCCGCCTCCCGCAGCGCGTCCTCGACCAGTCCGAGGACCTCGTCCACCGGCGCGCCCTTGGACGCGCCGACCCCGACCACCAGGGACGGCGGACGCAACAGCACCTCACGCTCGCCCGGTGCGACCTCGCGGTCGGTGAGCCGGATCGTGTACGCGCCCTGCGCCGAGACCGGCAGTGGCGGCAGCGGCCACGGCACCTCCGCCTCCAGCGCGACCGGCTCGCCGTCCAGCAGGGCGCGGGAGACCAGGGCCACCGAGCCCTCGTACGGCAGCCCGAGCGTGTCCAGGCCCGCCAGTCCGACGGAGTCCGTCGCGGTCGTCACCACCGGCTCGGCCCCCAGCAACCCGCCGACGGCGCGGGCGAGTTCGTTGGCGCCGCCACCGTGTCCGCCGACCAGCGACACCGCGAACCGGCCGCCCTCGTCCACGCACACCACACCCGGGTCGGCCGTCTTGTCGCCGAGCAGCGGCGCGAGCAGCCGTACCGTCGCGCCCGTCGCCAGGAAGCACACCAGCTGCTCGCACTCCGCGAACGCGGCCCGTACCGCCTCGCCGACGGGACCCTCGTACACGCGCGTACGGTCCGGCCAGGCCGCGGCCAGCCGGTCCCGCGCCACCGCCCCCGCCGCGGTGGCGGAAATCAGGCCGATCACTGGGCAACTCCCTCACTTGGTACCGGGGTTCTCCCACCCCAGAGCAGAAACACAGGATTGGTGGCCGCGAGCCGGGTCACGTCCCCGGGCAGCGGCGCCAGCCGCGAGGACTGCAGCAGCACCCCGTCGCAGGTGAACCCGGCGGCCGTGAGCGCCTCACGGGCGGCCGGTACGCGGTCCAGCGCGGCCATGGCCACGACGACGGTCCGCCGGGCCCGCCGCGCGCACGCGGCGACGACGGCGGGCAGTTCCCGGCCGCCACCGCCGACGAACACCGCGTCGGGATCGTCGAGCGCGTCCAGGCACTCGGGGGCCGAGCCGTGCACCACGTCCACGTCGACCCCATGGGCGTGCGCGTTGGCGCGGATCCGCTCCACCCCGTCCGCCGCCTTCTCCACGGCGACGACGGCCGCGCCGAGCCGCGCGCACTCCACCGCCACCGAGCCCGAGCCGGCGCCCACGTCCCACACCAGGTCGCCCAGCCGCGGCCCCAGCCGGGCCAGCGCCAGCGCCCGCACCTCGAACTTGGTGATCATCGAGTCGCGGTGGGCGAACGCACCCTCGTCCAGCGCCCACCGGGCCGGTCCGGCCGGGGGCCCGGCGACCGTACGCACGCCGCCGAGGGCGCGTGCCTCGTCGAGGCACAGGACCACGCTGACGTCCGAGCCCCACTCCCGGGCGGCGGCCTCGGCGGGCGTGACCCGTTCGACGCGCTCCCGCGCGGAGCCGAGGGCGGAGGCGACGACGAGGACGCGCCCGCGGGGCCCGGCCCCCCGCTCGGCGGGTTCGGCGGCCGGGGCCGCCACCGGCTCGGGCGACGGGCTTCCCGGCGTCCGCGGGCCGTGCAGCAGCGCCGCCCCCAGTTCCGCCGGACCCGCGCCCGGCCCCGTCAGCACCGCCACCTTGGGCCGTGCGCGGCACACGTTGACCGCCGTGCGCAGATCCCTGCCGTGCGCGCTGACGACCACGGCGTCGTCCCACGGCAGCCCCGCCCGCGCGAACGCGGCGGCGACCGACGAGACACCGGGCCGCACGTCCAGCCGCCGCGACCCGAACCGCTCGGCCAGCACCCGCACGATCCCGAAGAACCCCGGGTCGCCCGAGGCCAGTACGACGACCCGGCCCTCCTTCTCCAGATGCCGATCGACGGCATCCAGCGCCGGCGCCAGCGGCCCCAGCACGACCCGCTCGGCGCCGTCGGGCAGCCGTACCGCGTCCAGGTGCCGGCGCCCGCCGACCACCAGCGCGGCGCCCGCGAGGACGTCCTCGGCGACCGGCGCGCCCGTCCCCGTGCCGACGACCGTGATCAACTCTTCGCCCTCTGCTCGCGCAGGGCCCGCCGGGCCTCCGGGTCGGCCTTGCGGTACCCGTGGAAGTGCCCGGGGTGGTACAGGTGCGAGCGGGTGCCGTGCGCGTCCAGCGCCGGACCGACCAGGAAGAGCGTGTGCTTCCAGAGCTTGTGTTCCTTGACCGTCTCCTCCAGCGTGCCGACCGTGCAGCGCACGATCAGTTCCTCCGGCCAGGTCGCCTGGTAGGCGACGACCACCGGCGTGTCCGTCGGATAGCCGCCCTCCAGCAGCTCGCGCACCAGCTGCCCGCTGCGCGCCGCCGACAGGAAGACCGCCATGGTGGTGCCGTGCCGGGCGAACTCGCGCACCTCCTCGCCGGGCGGCATCGGCGTCTTGCCGCCGCCCAGCCGGGTGAGGACGACGGACTGCGCGACCTCGGGGATGGTCAGCTCGCGCTGCGCGAGCGCGGCGACGGCGGAGAAGGACGAGACCCCCGGGACGACCTCCGTGGCGATGCCGATCTCCGCGCACCGGTCCAGCTGCTCCTGCGTACCGCCCCACAGGGCCGGGTCGCCGGAGTGGATCCGGGCCACCTTGCGGCCCTCGGCGTGGGCGCGCCGGTAGACGGCGACGACGTCCTCCAGGGACATGGTCGCCGAGTCCAGGACCTGCGCGTCCTCGCGCGCGTGCGCGAGGACCTCCTCCTGGACCAGGCTCGCCGCCCAGATCACCACGTCCGCCTCCGCGATCGCGCGCGCGGCACGGAACGTCAGCAGGTCGGCGGCGCCGGGGCCGGCACCGACGAACGTCACCTTGCCGGTGGGGGCATCGGCCATGGGAGGGGTCCTCTCGTACGGGAACTGCGGGGAGGGCGGAAACAGAAGTCGGAATCAGTGAAATGTCAGGGTCTGGGACGGTGCGATCGGTGCCGGATGTGCGCGAAGGTGCCTTCATCGGATAGCAAGGGCCCATGGCGGTCTTCGTCGCGCTCGGCGCGTTCCTGATGACGCTGGCCGGCGGCTGGACGGCACAGCGCGTGACCGACCGTCGGCACCTGGTCCTGGGACTGGCCGGCGGTCTGATGCTGGGCGTGGTCGGCCTGGACCTGCTGCCGGAGGCGCTGCACGCGGCCCACCGCGAGGTCTTCGGCGTACCCGCCGCCCTGCTGCTGTTCGTGACCGGATTCCTGCTGGCCCACCTGGTGGAGCGGACCCTGGCCGCCCGGCAGGCCGCGCACGGCGGCGCCGAGGGGCACAACCACCGCGCGCCCGAGGTGGGCCTGACGGCGGCCGGAGCCATGGTGGGGCACAGCGCCATGGACGGCGTGGCGATCGGCGCCGCCTTCCAGGTGGGCGGCGGCATGGGCACGGCCGTCGCGCTCGCCGTGATCGCGCACGACTTCGCGGACGGCTTCAACACCTTCACCCTCACGAGCCTGTACGGCAACGCCCGCCGCCGTGCGATCGCCATGCTGGTCGCCGACGCGTGCGCGCCCCTGCTCGGAGCGCTGTCGACCGCCTTCTTCCACATCCCCGAGCCGGTGCTCGGCGGCTATCTCGGCCTCTTCGGCGGTGTACTGCTCTATCTCGCCGCCGCCGAGATCCTGCCCGAGGCCCACCACGAGCACCCGGCCCGCTCCACCCTGCTGTGCACGGTGGCGGGCGCGGCCTTCATCTGGCTGGTGGTCGGCCTCTCCGGCGGCTGATCCGACCGGCCGGCCCGGGCGCCTCACAGCTTCCCGCCCCGTCCGCCGTCCCGCCGCGGGGGCGCGATCAGTGTCGACAGATACGGCAACGGCGTCCCGTCCAGCTCACCGGCCGGCCGCACCGACTCCTCCGGCAGCCCCAGCGCCGAACCCCACACGGCGTCCCCCAGCCGCCCGGTCTCCCGCAGCGCCTCGGCGACCTCGGCGGCCTGACGCCCGAACTTGTACGCCACGACGGTCCCGGGTCCGGCCAACGCGTCCTTGAGCACGGCGGACCCGGCGGTGACCGGTACGAGGGTCAGCGGCTCGGTGCCCTCGGTCAGCACGGCACCGGACCGCGCCGCCAGATCCTGCATGGCGGTGATCCCGGGCACGGTCTCCACGACGACGTCCGGCACCAGTTCCACGAGGGTCTGCGCGAGATACGTGAACGTGGAGTACACGTTCGGATCGCCGATGGTGGCGAACGCGACGGATCCGTGCGCTGCGAGGAGCTCGGCCACCCGCCCGCCCGCCGCGTCCCAGGCGGCTTCCCGGCGCGCCCGGTCGGTCCGCTCGTTCAGCGCGAACACCACCCGGACGACCTTGTCCTCGGAGACGTAGTGCAACACGGTCGCCTCGGCCCGCCCCCGCTCCCCGGTGTCCATGACGGGGACGACGACGACATCGGCGGCCCGCAGCGCGTTGACCCCCTTGACGGTCACCAGCTCCGGATCCCCGGGACCGACCCCGACCCCGACCAGCCTGCTGCTCATGACGTCCGGCACCTCTCCACGAACCGACGGGCGACACCGGGCTCGGACGCCCAGTGCGTGTGCAGGTAACTCGCGTGCACGCCCTGCTGTACGAAACCTTCGACCCGCCGTACGGGCGCCCGCACGCCCCAGGCGGGAGCCGTGCCGGCGCCGGGCTCGACGACCGTGCGGTGGAACTCGTGCCCCCGCATCCGGGTCCCCGCGGCGGCCAGCACACTGTCGCCGACGGCCACGGCGTCCCGGTAGCCGAGAGTGAGCCGTTCCGTCATGCGCGCGGTGGCGTCCAGGACCCCGCACATCGGCTGTCCGTCCAGCTCCCGGCACAGATAGAGCAGCCCGGCGCACTCGGCGGCGACGGGAGCACCGCTCAGGGCGAGTTCGGCGACGGCCTCGCGCAGTGGTTCGTTGGCGGACAGCTCGGCGGCGTACACCTCGGGGAAACCGCCGCCGACGACCAACCCGGCCGTGCCCTCGGGCAGTTGCTCGTCCCGCAGGGGATCGAAGGTGACGACCTCGGCCCCGGCGGCGGTGAGCAGCTCGGCGTGCTCGGCGTAGGAGAAGGTGAACGCGGACCCGCCGGCCACGGCGACCACCTCACGCTTCCCCGTCGGGGTGACGGGCGGTTCCCAAGGAGCGCATGACAGGTCTCCCGCACTCCGTGCCAGTCGCAGCAGAGCGTCGAGATCGCACCCCCGCTCCACCTGAGCGGCCATCGCCGCCACCGCGTCCACCGCGTCGGACCGCCGCTCGGCCACCGGCACCAACCCCAGATGCCGAGACGGCGTATCCACCCGCGGCACCCGCCGCAGCACACCCAGCACCGGCACTCCGGAGGAGTCCAGCGCCTCCCTGAGCAACTCCTCGTGCCGGTCGGAGCCCACCTTGTTCAGGATCACGCCCCCGACCCGCACCTGCGGGTCCCAGGAGGCGAACCCGTGCACCAGCGCCGCCACCGACCGCGACTGCGACGACGCGTCGACCACCAGCACCACCGGCGCCCGCAGCAGCTTGGCCACATGGGCGGTGGAGGCCAGCTCGCCTTCCCCCGCCGCCCCGTCGTACAGCCCCATCACGCCCTCGACCACGGCCAGGTCACATCCCCGCGCCCCGTGCAGGAACAGCGGAGCGACCAGCTCCGGCCCGCACAGGTACGCGTCCAGGTTGCGCCCCACCCGCCCGGTGGCGAGCGCGTGGTACCCGGGGTCGATGTAGTCCGGCCCGGCCTTGTGCGGGGACACGGCGAGCCCCCGCGCGGCGAACGCGGCCATCAGCCCCGTGGCGACGGTGGTCTTGCCGCTGCCCGAGGAGGGCGCGGCGATGACCAGCCGAGGCACCGACGACGTCACCACTCGATGCCCTTCTGGCCCTTCTGGCCCACGTCCATGGGGTGCTTGACCTTGGACATGTCGGTCACGAGATCCGCGAACCCCACCAGCTTCTCCGGCGCGTTGCGCCCGGTGATCACCACATGCTGGGTGCCGGGCCGGTTCCGCAGCACGTCGACGACCTCGTCCGTGTCCACCCATCCCCAGTGCATCGGGTAGGCGAACTCGTCCAGCACGTACAGCCGGTACGTCTCGGCGGCCAGGTCCCGCTTGACCTGCTCCCAGCCCTCCCGGGCCTTGTCCTCGTTGTCCATCTGCGCGTCCCGCTGCACCCAGGACCAGCCCTCGCCCATCTTGTGCCAGTCGACGGTCCCGCCCTCGCCGGAGGCGCCGAGCACCCGCAGGGCGTTCTCCTCGCCGACCTTCCACTTCGCCGACTTGACGAACTGGAACACCCCGATGGGCCACCCCTGGTTCCAGGCGCGCAGCGCGAGCCCGAACGCGGCGGTGGACTTGCCCTTGCCGATGCCCGTGTGCACGACGACCAGCGGACGGTTGCGGCGCTGACGGGTCGTCAGGCCGTCGTCCGGTACGACACTCGGCTGTCCCTGCGGCATTACGCGGCCCTCCTCTGTACGTCCTTCACCAGCCCGGCGATCGAGTCCGCCCGCAACTCGTCGAGCGTCACCGCCGTACCGCCCAGCTCACCCGCGAGCTGTCCGGCGAGCCCGAGCCGTACCGGCCCCGACTCGCAGTCCACGACCACCGAGGCGACCGACTCGGCCGCGAACAGCCGCGCCGCACGCCCGGCGAGGGCGACCGGCTCGGGGCCGCCGGTGGCCCGCCCGTCGGTCACCACGACCACGAGCGCCCGCCGCGCCGGATCCCGCAGCCGCTCCACGCGCAGCACCTCGTGCGCCTTGAGCAGCCCGGCCGCGAGCGGCGTACGGCCACCGGTCGGCAGCGACTCCAGCCGGGCCGCCGCCGCGTCCACGGAGGAGGTCGGCGGCAGCGCGACCTCCGCGGCCGATCCCCGGAAGGTCACCAGCCCGACCTTGTCCCGCCGCTGGTAGGCATCGAGGAGCAGCGACAGCACGGCACCCTTCACGGCGCTCATCCGCTGCCGCGCCGCCATCGACCCCGAGGCGTCCACGACGAACAGCACGAGGTTGCCCTCGCGTCCCTCCCGGGTCGCCTGCCGCAGATCGTCCCGGCGGACCACCAGCCCCGGCCCGGACCGGCCGCGCGCCCGCTGGTGCGGGGCCGCGGCCTGCACGGTGGCGGCCAGGTGCAGCTTGGTCAGCGCGCCCCGGGGCCGCCGGGCCCCGGTCGTGCGCCCGTGCTCGGTCCGCGCCCGCGAGCGCCGCCCCGCCGCACCCTCGCCGATCCCGGGCACGCTCAGCACCTTGGCCCGGAACGGCTCGGCGGCCCGTACGGCCGACTGCTCCCGCGCGCCGGACACCTGCGGTTCCCCGCCCTCACCGGCCTCCGGCCGCGCGGCGGTGTCCCCGCCCCCCTGCGGCCCGGAATCGGGCTGCGGCCGACCGCCGCCCCCGCCGGGACCGTCCGGATCGGGATCGTCGTCGCTCTCGTCCTCCCCGGAGAACTGCTCCAGCGTCTCGTCCAGCTTGTCCTCGTCCAGGCCCGGCGCGTCGAACGGGTTCCGCCGGCGCCGGTGCGGCAGCGCCAGCAGCGCCGCCTGCCGGACGTCCTCCGCGAGGACGTCCGTCCGCCCGGCCCATGCGGCCAGCGCGGTCGCCGTACGCGCCATCACGATGTCGGCGCGCATGCCGTCCACCTCGAAGGCCGCGCACGTCGCCGCGATCTGCCTGAGCGCACCGTCGCCGAGCCGCACCCGCGGCAGCAACGCCCGTGCCGCCACGATCCGTTGCCGTACGCCGGCCTCCTCCTCGGCCCACCGGGCGGCGAACGCGGCCGGATCGTCGTCGTACGCCAGCCGGCGCCGCACCACCTCGACCCGCTGGTCCGGCTCCCGCGAGGCCGCGACCTCCACCGTCAGTCCGAACCGGTCCAGGAGCTGGGGCCTGAGCTCTCCCTCCTCGGGGTTCATGGTGCCCACGAGCAGGAACCGGGCCGCGTGCCGTACCGAGACGCCCTCCCGCTCCACGTACGACGCACCCATCGCCGCCGCGTCCAGCAGCAGGTCGACCAGGTGGTCGTGGAGCAGGTTGACCTCGTCGACGTACAGGATCCCGCGGTGCGCGTCGGCCAGCAGGCCCGGCTCGAACGCCTTCACGCCCTCGGCGAGGGCCCGCTCGATGTCCAGGGCGCCGACCAGCCGGTCCTCGGAGGCGCCGACGGGCAGCTCGACCATCCGGGCCGGGCGCGCCGTACCGGGCCCCGGCTCGTGCGGCCCGTCCGGGCAGGACGGATCCGGTGCCGCCGGGTCGCAGGAGAACCGGCACCCGGGGACGACGGCCACCTCCGGCAGCAGCGCCGACAGAGCACGTACGGCCGTGGACTTGGCCGTGCCCTTCTCACCGCGCACCAGCACCCCGCCCACCGCCGGGGACACGGCGTTCAGCAGCAGCGCGAGCCGCAGGTCGTCCTGGCCGACAACGGCCGTAAAGGGGAAGGGGGTCGTCACTGGTCGTCGCCCTCCAAGTCGCCTTCCAGCTCCAGGTAGGTGGCGCGCAGCCGCTCCAGGGTGTCCGCGTCCGGCTCGGCCCACAGGCCCCGGTCGGCCGCCTCCAGCAGCCGCTCGGCGATGCCGCGCAGCGCCCACGGGTTGGACTTCTTCATGAAGTCCCGGTTCTCCGGGTCGAAGACGTACTCCGCGCTGAGCTTCTCGTACATCCAGTCGTCGACCACGCCCGCCGTGGCGTCGTAGCCGAACAGGTAGTCCACGGTCGCCGCCATCTCGAAGGCGCCCTTGTAGCCGTGCCGGCGCATGGCCGCCATCCAGCGCGGGTTGACCACCCGGGCCCGGAAGACGCGGTGCGTCTCCTCGCCCAGCGTGCGGGTCCTCACCTGGTCCGGTACGGCACTGTCGCCCACGTAGGCCTCGGGGTTGGCGCCGGTCAGATGCCGGACCATGGCGACCATGCCGCCGTGGTACTGGAAGTAGTCGTCCGCGTCGACCAGGTCGTGCTCGCGGGTGTCGACGTTCTTCGCGGCGACCGCGATCCGCTTGAACGCGGTCTCCATGTCCCCGCGCGCCGCCCGCCCGTCGAGCCCGCGCCCGTACGCGTACCCGCCCCAGACGGCGTAGACCTCGGCCAGGTCCGCGTCGCTGCGCCAGTTGCGGGCGTCGATCAGCGGCAGCAGACCGGCGCCGTAGGCCCCCGGCTTCGAGCCGAAGACCCGGGCCGTGGCGCGCCGCCGGTCGCCGTGCTCGGCGGTGTCCTCGTCGGCGTGCGCCCGCACGTAGTTGGACTCCGCCGGCTCGTCCAGCTCGGCCACCGCCCGCACCGCGTCGTCGATCAGCCCGACGACGTGCGGGAACGCGTCCCGGAAGAACCCGGAGATACGGACCGTGACGTCGATGCGGGGCCGCCCGAGCTCCGCCGGCGGGACGATCTCGAAGCCGGTGACCCGGCGCGAGGCGTCGTCCCACACCGGACGGCAGCCCAGCAGCGCCAGGATCTCGGCGATGTCGTCGCCCTGGGTGCGCATCGCGGACGTGCCCCACACCGTCAGGCCGACGGACTTCGGGTACTCACCCGTGTCCTGCAGATACCGCTGCACCAGCGAGTCGGCGAGCGACTGGCCGACCTCCCAGCTCAGCCTGGACGGAATGGCCTTGGGGTCGACCGAGTAGAAGTTCCGGCCGGTCGGCAGCACGTTGACCAGGCCCCGGGTCGGCGAACCCGACGGACCCGCCGGGACGTAACCGCCGTCCAGCGCCCGCAGGATGTGCCCGATCTCGTCCGTGGTCCTCGCCAGCCGCGGTACGACCTCGTCGCACGCGAACTCCAGCACGGACACGGCCTCCGCAAGTTCGGTGCCGAGCACGCCCCGCAGGACGGCACGGACGACCCCACGGTCCCACTCCCGCGCCTCCATGCCCTCCGCGATCCGCCGGCACAGCTGCTCCAGCAGGTCGATCGCGTCGGAGGCCGTGCGCGCCGGCCCCTCCGCCAGGTCCGTCAGCTCCACCGGCACCTTCACCGGCGCACCGGGCTGGGCCAGCAGGTCCTTCTCGTCCAGCCCGAAATGGGCCGCCAGCGAGGACCGGAGCCCCGGCAGGGCGTTCGCCTGCCCGCCCCACACCTGCGAGGCGCGCAGCACGGCGAGGACCAGGTTCACGCGCGGTTCGGCGACCGGGCCGCCGCCCAGGACGTGCAGACCGTCGCGGATCTGCACGTCCTTGATCTCGCACAGATAGCCGTCGATGTGCATGACGAACTCGTCGAACGCGTCGTCGTCCGGCTGCTCGTCCACATGCAGGTCGTGGTGCAGCTCGGCCGCCTTGACCAGCGTCCAGATCTGGGCGCGGACGGCCGGGGCCTTCGTCGGGTCCAGGTCGGAGACGAGCGCGTACTCGTCCAGCAGCTGCTCCAGCTTGGCGAGGTCGCCGTAGGTGTCGGCGCGGGCCATCGGCGGCACCAGGTGGTCGACCACCGTGGCGTGCCCGCGCCGCTTGGCCTGGGTGCCCTCGCCGGGGTCGTTGACGATGAACGGGTAGATCAGCGGCAGGTCACCGAGCACCGCGTCCGGAGCGCACCCCGCGCTCAGGCCGAGCCCCTTGCCCGGCAGCCACTCCATCGTGCCGTGCTTGCCCATGTGCACGATCGCGTCCGCGCCGAAACTGTTCTCCAGCCAGCGGTAGGCGGCCATGTAGTGGTGCGAGGGGGGCATGTCGGGGTCGTGGTAGATCGCGATCGGGTTCTCGCCGAAACCGCGCGGCGGCTGGATCATCACGACGACGTTCCCGAACCGGAGCGACGCCAGCACGATGTCGTCACCGTCGACGTAGAGACTGCCCGGCGGCTCGCCCCACGCCTCGGTCATCGCGTCCCGCAGCTCCGGGTCCAGCTTCTCGAACCACGCCCGGTAGTCGGCCAGCGGCACGCGCGCGGGCGCCGCCGCCAGCTGCTCCTCGGTGAGCCACTCCACGTCATGGCCGCCGGCCTCGATCAGCCGGTGGATCAGCTCGTCGCCGCCGGAGGGGTACTCGGTGAGTGCGTAACCGGCGTCCCGGAGGGCGTCCAGCACCCGCACCGCCGACGCGGGCGTGTCCAGACCGACCGCGTTGCCGACCCGGGAGTGCTTGGTCGGGTACGCCGTGAAGACCAGCGCGACCTTCTTCTCGGCGTTCGGCTTGTGCTTCAACCGGGCGTGGCGCAGGGCGATCCCGGCCACCCGCGCGGCCCGTTCCGGGTCGGCGAGGTACACGGGGACCTCGTCCGGGCCCTGCTCCTTGAAGGAGAACGGCACGGTGATCAGACGCCCGTCGAACTCCGGGATCGCGACCTGCATCGCCGCGTCCATGGGGGACAGGGCGGCGTCGGAGTCCTCCCACGCGGCCCGCGAGGAGGTCAGGCACAGGCCCTGCAGCACCGGGATGTCCAGATCCGCGAGGGCCCCGATGTCCCAGGACTCCTCGTCGCCGCCCGCCGACGCCTGCGAGGCGTGGGTGCCGCCGGCCGCGAGCACCGTGGCGACCAGCACGTCGGCCTTCGCCAGCAACTCGTACAGCCCGGCGTCCGCGCCGCGCAGCGAACCGCAGTAGACGGGCAGGGCGTTGGCGCCCTCCGCCTCGACCGCCTCGCACAGGGTGTCCACGAAGGCGGTGTTGCCGCTCAGTTCGTGCGCTCGGTAGAAGAGCACGCCCACGGTCGGCCGGCCGCCCTGGACCCGGTACGAGCCGTGGACGCCGTACTCCGGCATCTTCCGCGGCTCCTCGAAGCCCTCACCGGTCAGCAGCACGGTGTCCGACAGGAACCGGGACAGCTCCAGCAGGTTCGCGGGGCCGCCCTCGACCAGGTACTTCAGCGCCTCCGCCACCACACCGGCCGGCACCGACGACTCGGCCATCAGCTCGGCGTCGGGGACGGCCTCGCCGCCCAGCAGCACGGTCGGGATCCCGGCCGCCTTCAGCGCGGCGAGCCCCTCCTCCCAGGCGCGCTTGCCGCCCAGCAGCCGTACGACGGCCAGGTCGGCCCCGTCGAGCAGGCGCGGCAGCTCCTCGCGGACGTCCACCCGGGTCGGGTTGCCGATGCGGTAGTCCGCGCCGGAGGCCCGGGCCGCCAGCAGATCCGTGTCGGCGGTCGACAACAACAACACTGTGCTCATGCGGGCGCTCCCGGTGGAATGAAAGGCAGTCCTTGCGGCGCGCCCGACTCGATGAGCCGCCAGAGCGCGTCCGTGTCCGCGTGCTGTTCGATCAGGTCGCCGAGCCGGTCGAGCTGCTCCTCGCGCAGCGCGGCGAAGGAGGTGTCGGGCGCCGGCACGAAGCGGCGGCCCGCGGCGGCGGCCACCTCGCGCAGGAAGGCCCGCCGGAAGCCGTCCGACTCCAGCGAACCGTGCCAGTGCGTGCCCCAGGTCCGGCCGACCCGGCAGCCGTCCAGGAAGGCCTCACCGCCGTCGACTTCGGCGACACCGTGGTGGATCTCGTACCCCTCGACCCGCTCGCCGAGAGCCTCTCCGGCCGGCCGGGTCAGGGTCTTCTCGCGGGCGAACCGCACCCGCACGGGCAGCACACCGAGCCCGTCGACGGTGCCGGCGCGTGACTCGACCTCGTCCTCGATGCGTTCGCCGAGGATCTGGAAGCCGCCGCAGATACCGAGGACCGGGCGTCCTTCGGCGGCACGCCGGACGAGCGCGTCCGCGAGGCCCCGCTCCCGCAGCCACGCGAGCGCCCGTACGGTCCCGCGCGTGCCCGGAACGACGACCAGGTCGGCGTCCGCCAGTTCCTCCGGACGGTCCACGAACCGCACCACGACACCCGGTTCGGCGGCCAGCGCGTCCACGTCCGTGAAGTTGGACATCAGCGGGATCGCGCACACGGCGACCCGCAGCACGTCCTCGCCGACGGGCGGGATCACGGTGGACTCCCGGACGGTGCCGCGCAGGGACACGCGCAGTCCGTCCTCCTCGTCGATACCGAGACCGTGCCGGAAGGGGAGCACGCCGTACGTCCGCCGCCCGGTCAGGCCGTGGAGCATCTCCAGCCCGGGTTCCAGCAGGCCGGCATCGCCCCGGAACTTGTTCACCAGGAACCCGGCGACCAGCTCCTGGTCCTCGGGCGACAGCAGGGCGACGGTCCCGAAGAAGGACGCGAAGACGCCCCCGCGGTCGATGTCGCCCACCACCAGCACCGGCAGGCGCGCACGGCGCGCGATCCCCATGTTCACGATGTCGGTCCGGCGCAGATTGATCTCGGCCGGGCTGCCCGCACCCTCACAGATCACCGCGTCATACGTGCCCCGCAACTCGGCCAGGCAGTCCAGCACGGGACCGAGGAGCTTCTGCTGACGCCCCCCGTGGTACCCGCGCGCGCTCAGCTCGCCCACCGGCTTGCCCAGCAGTACGACCTGGCTGCTCTGCTCGCCGCCCGGCTTGAGCAGCACCGGGTTCATCAGCGCGGTCGGTTCGATCCGGCACGCCTGGGCCTGCATGGCCTGGGCCCGCCCGATCTCCGCGCCCTGACGGGTCACGAAGGAGTTGAGCGACATGTTCTGCGCCTTGAACGGCGCGACCTTCACGCCCTGGCGCACCAGCCACCGGCAGATCCCGGCCGTCACGACGCTCTTGCCGGCGTCGGAGGTGGTGCCGGCGACGAGGAGACCCCCGCTCACTTGCCACGTCCCTTCAGGCTCTTGACGAGGTGGCGCGCGGCGACCGTGGTGCCGAGCGCGAGGAGGCCGACGCGGCGGGAGAGCCGTACGGCCCGGTCGATGTCGGTGGCCCGGACGGCCCGCCCGGTGTCCCCGTTCAGCACGGGCCGGTGCTCGACCCGGCCGCCGTAGGAGAGCGTGCCGCCCAGGCGTACGCCGAGGGCGCCGGCGAAGGAGGCTTCGACGGGACCGGCGTTGGGGCTCGGGTGCTCGCGGGCGTCGGCCTTCCAGGCGCGCAGGGCCCCCCGGGGGTCGGGTCCGGCCGTGGCGGCGAGTACGGCGGTCAGCCGCGCCCCCGGCCAGCCGGCCAGGTCGTCGAGCCGGGCGGAGGCCCAGCCGTAGCGCCGGTACCGGCGGGACTTGTGACCCACCATGGCGTCCAGGGTGTTGACCGCCCGGAACCCGAGCAGCCCCGGGACCCCGGCCACGGCCCCCCACACCAGCGCCCCCACGACGGCGTCGGAGGTGTTCTCGGCGACCGACTCGACGACCGCCCGGGCGATCCCGTCGGCGTCCAGTGCCTGTGGGTCCCGGCCGCACAGATGCGGCAGCCGTGCCCGTGCCGCCTCGACGTCCCCGGCCTCCAGCGCACGCCCGATCGTGCGGGCCTCGCGGGCGAGTGACGTACCGCCGACGACCGCCCAGGTGGCCGCGGCGGTCAGCGCGAGGGTGGCGGTGGGGGAGGGGCGTACAGCGCGTGCGGCCACCGTGCCGAGTGTGACGGCGCCTCCGGCGCACACGACGGTGTGCAGGGCGCCCCAGCCGCGGTGGTCGTGCCACAACGCGCGGTCCACGGCAGCGGCCGCCCGCCCGAACGCGGCGACCGGATGACCACGGCGGGGGTCGCCGAGGAGCAGGTCACCGAGAAGGCCGGCGGCGGCGCCGTACGCGTACATGCGATCGGCACCCATCGGCTCAGCCGGCCGTGGGTGCAGGAGCGGGCCTGGGTCGGGTCCTTGTCCTTCGGCAGCCGAGCATGGCGATCCGTGTCCTCACTCAGGGTGTCCGCGCCCTGGTTCGACGAGATTCGGCGGTGAGAGTTCCTGGCTTCCGGGGTTCTTCCCCGGTGACAGTGGCGGGACCGCGCCGGATTCGCACCGGCTTCCTCTCTTGCCGCCGTACATGGCCCGGGCAGTCCACCACGCGCCCGGAACGGCCGTCAACTTGCCGTTGACCTGCACGGGGAGAGTGTGCCGATCCCCACATCGTGGGGCGTGCGGGGCAGGGGAAAGGCTCCCCTTCCGCGTGACAAAAGGCTCCCCTTCCGCGTGACAAAAGGCTCCCCTTCCGCGTCACGACGGGAGGGGAGCCTTCAGGGGGTGGGTCAGGGCTTGGCCACGATCAGGTAGATGCCGTACGCCACCGCCGCCGCGCACGCGGCGAAGCAGACGTAGGCGCCGGTGACGGCGAGGCCGGCGGAACCGCCCTGGGCCGCGGCCTTCTCGCGCCGGGCCAGACCGTTGATGCCGAGGGTGAACAGGGCCACCAGGCCCACCGCGAACGCGAGGCTGACGCCGAAGACGGAGCCGAGGGCCGCCCAGTCGATCTTCATGATGCTTCCTTCGGTAACCGGGGTGACCGGGGTCAGACGGTGGCGGCCGGCGGGGCGGCCGGAGCAACGGGCTCGGCTGTGGCCGGGGAGGGGATCGTCGCCGTGAGGTCCTCGGCGAGCGTGCCCGCCGGGGGCGGGGTCACCGCGGCGATGGCGGTGGTCACCACGCCGGCCGGCTCCTCGGTGTCGGCGACGACGTTGGTGTGGTCGACGACCTCACGGCGGGAGATCTTCCAGATCGCGGCGCTCGCGCCGACCAGGAAGACGGCGACGACGGCGGTGCCCCAGTCACCGAGGTCCGTGACGGACTCGGCGCCCGCGCCGACCAGCGCGGCGGCCGGGAGGGTGAGTACCCAGGCGACGGCCATCCGGGTCGCGGTGGACCAGCGGACCACCCCGCCCTTGCGGCCGAGGCCCGCGCCCATCACCGAACCGGAGACGACGTGCGTGGTGGACAGCGAGAAGCCCAGGTGGGACGAGGCCAGGATGGCGGTCGCGGCGCTCGTCTGGGCGGCGAAGCCCTGACGCGGCTCCAGGTCGGTCAGGCCCGTGCCCATGGTGCGGATGATGCGCCAGCCGCCGATCCAGGTGCCCAGCGCGATGGCCAGGCCGGCGGAGAGGATGACCCAGGTGGGAGGGTTGGAGCCCGGGGCGATGGCGCCGCCCGCGATCAGCGCGAGGGTGATGATGCCCATCGTCTTCTGGGCGTCGTTGGTGCCGTGGGCGAGGGAGACCAGGCCGGCGGAGGCGATCTGGCCGGCGCGGTAGCCCTTGCGGGTGGCCTCGCCCTCGGCCTTGCCGCCGATGCCGTAGGAGAACCGGGTGGCCAGCAGCGACGCGAGGCCCGCCACGACCGGCGCGGCGACCGCCGGCAGCAGCACCTTGGTGACCAGCACGTCGCCGTGGACGGCGCCGAAGCCGGCGGAGGCGACGGTGGCGCCGATCAGACCGCCCATCAGGGCGTGCGAGGAACTGGACGGCAGACCCACCAGCCAGGTCAGCAGGTTCCAGAGAATCGCGCCGACCAGGGCGGCGAAGATGACCTCGGGACGGATGCCGGTCTCGTCGACGAGACCCTTGGAGATCGTGTTCGCGACCTCCACGGAGAGGAAGGCGCCGACCAGGTTCAGGGCGGCGGACATGGTTACCGCGATCTTCGGCTTCAGGGCGCCTGTGGAGATGGTGGTGGCCATCGCGTTCGCGGTGTCGTGGAAACCGTTCGTGAAATCGAACGCGAGTGCGGTTACCACCACAATCGCGAGGATCAGCGAGAAGCTTTCCATTTACCCAGGCAATCGTTCGAGGTCATTGGCTGGACGACCGTAGGCAACCTGGGTGAACGGAAGATGAACTGAGGCGGGCGTGGCGGTGTCCGAGTGGGGGGAGTGGGGTTTCGTTCGGCCCCCGCGGCCCAGGCGCCCCATGGCTACCGGCCCCGCGCGAGGGTCCGCAGCCGGCTCGCGGACCCGTTGAAGAGATTCTGGTCACCCGGCAGCCGGCCCTTGGTGCCGTACTGCCAGATCGTCCAGTACTGCCATCCGCCCGGCAGCTTCCCCGGACGCGAGGTGCCGTGGCGGGCGATCCACAGGGGGTTGCCGGAGAACGCGCGGCTGTTGCCGGTGCACAGCTTCCACCACTGGGTGGTGGTGTAGATCACCGGGCGGCGGCCGGTCCTCCGCTTGACCTCGTTGCTGAAGGACCGGATCCAGCGGACCATCCGCCTCCTGCCCATCCCGTAGCACTTGTGCTTCTTGTCGTACGGGTTGTACTCGATGTCGAGTGCGGGTGGCAGCGTCCAGCCGTCCGCCCGCCAGCCCCCGCCGTGCCGCACGAAGTACGCGGCCTGCTGGGCGCCGGAGGACTTGTCCGGCCGGGCGAAGTGGTAGGCGCCCCGGACCAGGCCCGCCTTGCGGGCGCCGTCGTACTGCTGGGAGAAGTAGGGGTTGCGGTAGTCCGTGGACTCCGTCGCCTTGACGTAGACGAACCGCGCGCCCTTGGACCGGGCGGCCGGCCAGTCGACGCGCTTCTGGTGCGACGAGACGTCGTGTCCGTGGGGCTTGGCCGGTGCCCGGGTGCCGGCCGCCGCGGGCGCGGTGCCCACGAGGGCGAGCGCCGCCGTGGCCGCCACGAGGACACCGGCGCGGCGACGGAGGCGAGTGCGTTCACGGGCCATATGTCTCCCCGGGTCGGCGGACGGGAGAACGTCCGGCGGGCAAGGCAGACCATTGAAGGCCCGGCGATCATCGAATCTGCGCCTCATGTGCGGCGATTCCCCCCGATCTCCACCCGTTCGGGGGTGCGCGCCCGCGGCCTGGAGCGACCGCCACTCCCCTCTCCGCGGGTGCGGCTGGCAGGATCGCGGCATGGCTGAACAGCGGCGGGACGCGGAACGGGAACGGATCTGGGCGCACCTGGTCGCGACGGCGCGGCGGACCGTAGCCGACGGGCTGGTGGTCGGCACCTCCGGGAACGTCTCGGCACGCGTCGGCGACCTCGTGCTCGTCACCCCGTCGGGCGTGCCCTACGACCGGCTCACCCCGGACGACATCACGGGTGTCGACCTGGCCGGACGCCAGGTGCTCGGCACCCTGGTGCCGACCAGCGAGCTGCCCCTGCACCTCGCCGTCTACCGCACCACCGACGCCCGCGCGATCGTCCACACCCACGCCGTGCACGCGACGGCGGTCTCCACGCTCGTGCCCGAGCTGCCGCCCGTCCACTACATGGCCGGCGCCCTCGGCGGCCCCGTCCGTGTCGCCCCCTACGCCACCTACGGCACCGACGAGCTGGCCGAGAACATGCTCCGCGCCCTGGCGGGCCGCTCCGGCTGCCTGCTGCAGAACCACGGCACGATCACCTACGGCGCCGCCCTCGACCAGGCCTACGACCGCACCGCCCAGCTGGAGTGGATGTGCCGCCTGTGGCTGACGGCCTCCTCGGTGCCGGGTCTCACGCCGTCCCTGCTGACCGAGGCACAACTGAGCGAGGCCGGGGAACGCTTGAAGGGATACGGCCAACGGAGGTGACCCCTTGCCGCGCGACTCGTTCCGCTCTTTCTCGACTGCCTTCACTTCGCTCCGCCGCAACGGCGCTCAGCCACGGCGGAGGCGTCCGGCGGTGCCGGACCCGCCCGCACCCCGACGCTCCTCGTCCGGCCCCACCCTTCCGCTGGCCGGTGGCAGCAACCCCCACGACACTGGACGCGTGCGCCCCGTCAAAGCGACCGCCGCCGCCCTCACCGCGGCACTGGCCGCCGGCATGGCCTCCGTGGCCGTCGGCCGGCTCGCCAGCGACGCCGCGCTGAAGGCACCCGCGGGCCGTCCGCTGCCCACCGAGCCCCGCCTCACCGTGCACGGCACGGCCGCCGGCCGGATCGCGCTCACCCGCGACCTGGCCGCGCTGCGCCCCGGCACCTACGGCCTGGCCGGCGACGGCTCCCACGCGGTCGTCGGCCCCGTCCTGGAGGCGGCCCGGCACACGGCCGACACCGTCGTGCGCCGCCTGGAACGCGTCACGCACGGCACGTTCGCCCCCGGCGACGCGGTGTGGCTCACCCCGAACCTGTACATCGGCGATCCGTCCGCCGCCCTCGGCCTCGACCACGCCGACATCGACGTGCCCGGCGAACTCGGCGAACTGCCCGCCTGGTTCGTACCCGGCCAGCGGGACACCTGGGTGATCGCCGTGCACGGCCTGGGCACCACCCGGGAACAGGCCATGAACCTCATGGGCTTCCTGCACGCCCGCAGGCTCCCGGTCCTCGCCCTCGCCTACCGCGGCGACCTCGGCGCCCCGCGCCCGCCGGACGGCCTGAACCACCTCGGCGAGACCGAGTGGCGGGACCTGGACGCGGCCATCCGCTACGCCGTCCGGTACGGCGCCCGCCGGGTCGTCCTGCTCGGCTGGTCCACCGGCGCGACCATGGCCCTGCGCGCCGCCGAGCACTCAGCGGTGCGCGAGCGCATCGCGGGACTGGTCCTGGACTCCCCGGTGCTCAGCTGGGAGGCCACGCTGCGCGCCCTCGCCCAGGCACGCCACACCCCGCAGCCGCTGCTGCCGCTCGCCGTGCGGGCCGCACAGGGCCGGGCCGGCCTGCACGCCGACCGGGTCGTCGAGATCACCGACCCCGGCCGGCTCGCCCTACCGACCCTGATCTTCCACGGCCCCGACGACCAGGTGGCCCCCTGGGAGCTCTCCCGCCGGCTCGCCCACCGCCGTGCCGATCTGGTCGCCCTGCACACCGTGGCCAGGGCCCCGCACGCGGCGATGTGGAACGCCGACCCGAAGGAGTACGAGGAGCGGCTGCGCCGGTTCCTGACCCCCCTGATGTGAGGGCCCCCGGGTCTCCGGACGCAGGTCCGCGGATCCCCGGTCCACCCGGTGCGGGGCATTCCGTTTAAGGTCGTACGACTGGCTTGATCACCCCACCTCGCCCCGCACCGAACCCCGTGCCTTGGCCAGCCCTGTGGCCCCCCGTGACATTCCGTTTGGGTTTTCGGACCGTCAACCGGAAGACTGCACCCGTGACGTCCCGTATCCCGCGCGACTCCAGGCTCCGACTCGTCCGACCGCGACCCCTGGCCGCCGCCCCCAGAGCTGTGAACCAGCGGCGCCCGCGCCGCCCCGCACCCCGGCCGCCGGAGGGCACGCCCGCCCCGGCCGAACTGGCGAGAATGGCACGCACCGGGCTGGCCGGCCCGGTCCGTGTGGCCCGCTGGGCCGACGCCGCACTCGGCCCCGGCAGCGACGGTGCCACCGCCGACGGCAAGGCCACCCTCTCCGCCGTCACCGCCGAGCGCGCCGCCGCCGACCTGGGCCTGAGCGCCGCCCAGGTCCGCGCCGACTGGGACACCGCACGCCTGGCCGGACTCGTCGAGGTGCACGGGGACAGCGCGCGCCCCGGCTGGCGGCTGCGCGCCTGGGACCGCGACGACAGCGCCGTGCTGCGCGGCTGGGTCGCCCTCTTCGACGCCTGGTCGCTCGCGTCCCCGGAACCCGAGGGGCACGAGCCGGCCGCCGTCGCCGAGGTCGTCTCGGCCATGCCGCAGGTGCTCTCCTTCCTCCAGCTGTCCGCGGGCCCCGTCCCGGTCGAGCAGCTGCTCGACCTGCTCCAGCAGCGGGTCACCGAACTGCGCACGGAGCGCTGCGAGGTCCCCTACGGGCCCGGCACCGACCACCCCACCGGCTCCGGCCCCACGCGGCCGACGGTCCCGGGAGCCCGGCAGCCGGTCGCGCCGCTACCGATGCAGCCGACCGCGCCGGGGGCCCTGCAGCCGGCCGAGCCGGTTTCCCCGCAACTGGCCGAGCCCGGCACCGGACAGGCCGCGCACGGATCCGGACAGCCGGTCACGCACGGGGCCGGGCAGCCGGTGGCCCCAGGCCCGGCCGACCGCGCGACCGCCGCAGGCACCCCGCTCGCCCCGCTCCTCGACTGGGCGCTGCGGGCCCTCGCCGCCGTGGGCGCGCTGACCTACGGCGACGGGCAGGCCACCCTCACCCCCCTGGGCAGCTGGGCGGTCTGGGTCAAGCTGGAGCAGATCTGCGTGGCCGCGCAGAGCCCGGCCGGCAACATCGAGCAGTCGGCCGAGGACATGCTCCGCGGCTGCGCCCAGCTGCGCCCCAACGCCGCCCGCGCCGAATACCGCGCCTGGCTCGCCGCCCGCCCCGTCGGCAGCGCCGTCACCGAGCTGATCCAGGCCGCACGCGGGGAGGACGCCCTGCTGCGCGGCCTGGCCTTCGAGGCGCTGCGCGTCGTCGGCGCCCCCGCCGAGCCCGACGTACGCGCCGTCGTGGACCAGCCCGCGGTCCGGCCGTACGCCCTGTTGTGGCTCGCCGAGCACGACGGCGCCGACCCGGAGGACGCCCACGAGGTCCTGACCCGTGAGGAGGCGACCTGGCTGTGGGTGGACACCGCCGCGGCCGTCGCCGACCACGGCGAGGCGCCGATGCTGGTCCGGCATCTGGAGTCCGCGGTGCAGCCGACGGTCCCCCAGCTGCTCGACGAGGTCCGAGCCGTCGGTCACCCCCGCACCGTGCAGGTCCTGGTCGCGCTCGCCGCCGCACACCCCGACCCGGCCCTCGCCAAGGCCGTGCGCCGGGCCGCCTTCCAGGTGCACACCGGGGGGTGAGCCGGCCCCGGGCCGAGCCGCCCGCGGGTCAGGCGCCGAGCTCCGGGGCGTACGTCCCGAAGCTCCAGATGTTGCCCTCGGCGTCGCGGGCCATGTAGTCACGCGAGCCGTAGTCCTGGTCGGTCGGGGGCATCAGGATCTCCACGCCGTGCTCCAGGGCCCGCTGGTGGTGGGCGTCCACGTCGTCCACGACGACGTACACCCCGGCGGGGCCCGCGTCCTTCATCGCCGCGTCGAACAGGCCGCCCCGCCCCTTGGAGCCGATCATCACCGCGCCGTTGCCCTGGACCAGCTCGGCGTGCATCACCTTGCCGTCCTGCGTTTCGTACACCGACAGTTCGGTGAAGCCGAGGGCCTCCGTGAGCTGCCGTATCGCCGCCTTGGCGTCCGCGTACAGCACCGTGGGGTAGAGGCTCGGCCGTCCGCCGCCCGTACCTGCCATGCCGATCACTCCTTCGTGCGTCGGTTCCGTGGCGCCTCGTCCAGTCTCGCAGCCGCCACCGACAACGCCCGCCGCCGCTGCCGGCCCCACGCCCGGACAGACCTTGCGGTGCCCGGGATCCGGCTGCCGCACTCCTCCCCCGCCCACCCCGTCGCGCTTCGTCCGAAACCTGCCCGTCTCCACCGCCGTACCGCCCCGTCCCCGGACGCACACCCGAACGGGCGATTTCCCGCTCCCGCCCGCCCCGGCACCGGCCCCCGCCCGCCGTCCGCGGCTACGCTCTGCGCCTGATCCGCGGCCGAGGACACCGAAGGGGGACAGGTGGCCACCCCACCACCCGCCGACCACCCGCCTCACAGCCCCGCCGGACCACCGCGCGCAACGCGCCGCACCACCCCGGGTTCCCCCCGCCCCACGACCCACCACGGCCGTACCGCGCGCGTGCGCCGTGCCCTCCGTGTTCTCTGTGGCGTTCTCCTCGCCGTCGGTCTGCTCGGTGCCGCTCACCACGTGCGGCCCCTCCCGTACGGAGACCGTTTCGTGCCGGCCGTGCACGGGCAGCGGCAGCCGCGGGCCGGCGTGTGGACGTCCCGGGCGCGGGGTGCCGTCGTGGTCGCCTACGACACCCGTACCGGCGTACCGCGCTGGCGGTACGCGCGCGTGGGGCATCGGCCGGTCGCCGTGCTGGCCGCGGGCGAGAAGGTGATCGCGCTGTGGGAGGACGGGCTGCTCACCGGCGCCGACGGCCGCTCGGTGCGCTGGCACCGCGCGCTGCCCGACGCGGCCGAGTGGCTCCCCGCCCAGGGCGGCACCGGCGTCCTGCGCCCGCTCGGCCACGGCATCCTCGCGGTCGTCACCCCGCACCGCGTCTCCGCGTACCGCCTCGCCGACGGCGATCTGCGCTGGCTGCTGCCCGCCCGCGCCGGCTGCGCGTTCCGGCCCGAGGGAGCCGTACGGCGCGGTGCGGCCCTGCTGGTCGCCCAGCCCTGTGTGCGAGGGTCCTGGACCGGGCAGCTGGTGGCCCTGGACGACCTCGGGCGGATCACCCCGGACCGCACGCCCCTCGGCAACGATCTTCCGCGGTCCGGTCCGAACGCGCGGACGTAGAAAAACCGCTTGCACGGCCCCGTTAGACTTGTCGCATGGCCATTCTCCTCGCGCATTAGACGGCGGGAACGTCCTCAGCCGCCCACCCGCCAACCCCTGTACGCCCTGGAGTCTGTCCTTGATCTCCGCCTCCGGTATCGAGCTGCGCGCCGGTGCGCGCGTCCTCATCGAGAACGCCACCTTCCGCGTCGCCAAGGGCGACCGCATCGGCCTCGTCGGCCGCAACGGCGCCGGCAAGACCACTCTCACCAAGTGCCTCGCGGGCGAGGGCATCCCGGCCGCCGGCCAGATCACCCGCTCCGGCGAGGTCGGCTACCTCCCGCAGGACCCCCGTACCGGCGACCTGGACGTCCTCGCCCGGGACCGGGTGCTGTCCGCGCGCGGGCTCGACGTGCTCATCCGCAAGATGCGCGAGAACGAGGAGCGCATCGCCAACGGCAAGGGCTCCACCCGCGAGAAGGCCCTCAAGCAGTACGAGCGCCAGGAGACGGAGTTCCTCACCAAGGGCGGGTACGCCGCCGAGGCCGAGGCCGCCACCATCGCCGCCGCGCTGAACCTCCCCGACCGCGTCCTCGGCCAGCCGCTGCACACCCTCTCCGGTGGTCAGCGCCGCCGTATCGAGCTGGCCCGCATCCTGTTCTCCGACGCGGACACCCTGCTCCTGGACGAGCCGACCAACCACCTCGACGCCGACTCGATCGTCTGGCTGCGGGACTACCTGAAGACGTACCGCGGCGGCTTCATCGTGATCTCCCACGACGTCGACCTGGTCGAGACGGTCGTCAACAAGGTGTTCTACCTGGACGCGAACCGCTCCATGATCGACGTCTACAACATGGGCTGGAAGCTCTACCAGCAGCAGCGCGAGGCCGACGAGAAGCGCCGCAAGCGGGAACGCGCCAACGCCGAGAAGAAGGCCGCCGCCCTCAACGCCCAGGCCGACAAGATGCGCGCCAAGGCCACCAAGACGGTCGCCGCGCAGAACATGGCCCGCCGGGCCGAGAAGCTGCTCTCCGGCCTCGACGAGGTCCGGATGTCCGACAAGGTCGCCAAGCTGCGCTTCCCGGAGCCCGCGCCCTGCGGCAAGACCCCGCTGACGGCCGAGGGCCTGTCGAAGTCGTACGGCTCGCTGGAGATCTTCACCGACGTCGACCTCGCCATCGACAAGGGTTCGCGGGTCGTCATCCTCGGCCTCAACGGCGCCGGCAAGACCACCCTGCTGCGGCTGCTCGGCGGCGTCGAGAAGCCCGACACCGGTCAGGTCGTCCCCGGCCACGGCCTCAAGCTCGGCTACTACGCCCAGGAGCACGAGACCCTCGACGCCGACCGCACGGTCCTGGAGAACATGCGCTCGGCCGCCCCCGACATGGACCTGGTCGAGGTCCGCAAGGTGCTGGGATCGTTCCTGTTCTCCGGGGACGACGTCGACAAGCCGGCCGGTGTCCTCTCGGGCGGTGAGAAGACCCGTCTCGCCCTGGCCACCCTCGTCGTCTCCTCGGCGAACGTCCTCCTCCTCGACGAGCCCACCAACAACCTCGACCCGGCGAGCCGTGAGGAGATCCTCGGCGCCCTGCGCACCTACAAGGGCGCGGTCGTCCTCGTCACCCACGACGAGGGCGCCGTCGAGGCACTCCAGCCCGAGCGGATCATCCTGCTGCCGGACGGCGTCGAGGACCTGTGGGGCTCCGACTACGCGGACCTCGTCGCCCTGGCGTGATCCACTGCGTATGGATCATTCGGCCGATCCGTGATCCATCATCTGTGTGAGATCTCCTCGTATCGAGGTGTGTCGTACACGGATTTCGCGGCCGATCCTCTCCGTGTCAAGGGGTCGGCCGCTTCGCGTCGCTGACCTGGCACTTCGCGAATCCACCCGTTCGGCCGTGCGGACACCACTCCATGGAATTGCGTGTTCCGCTTGTGGGGATCGGCTCCTGTCGTCACAACGATGTCTTACGGACCTTGCCGAATGGGTGGCCATCACGCCCAAGAGGGGTGATCATGAGGAGACCAGAGCGCACTTCCCATGAGGAGGCACGGGTGGCCGAGACTCTGAAGAAGGGCAGCCGGGTGACCGGCGCCGCGCGCGACAAGCTCGCGGCAGACCTGAAGAAGAAGTACGACTCCGGTGCGAGCATCCGGGCGCTGGCCGAGGAGACCGGCCGCTCGTATGGCTTCGTACACCGGATGCTCAGCGAGTCGGGCGTCACGCTCCGTGGGCGTGGCGGAGCGACCCGGGGCAAGAAGGCCGCTTCGTCCTGACTCCGGGCGGCCCACCGGCTTCGATGGTGGCCACCCGGTCGGCGATCTGATCGGCCGGGTGGTTACTGTGCAGTCACTTAAGCATGCCCCCGGCATGCCCGGCTGACCGCACCCATCGGAGGCGCCCCATGGCTTCGCCCGACCAGGACCTCGCTCCTGTACTCGACAAGGACGGCGTACGGCTCACCGTCGACGACGCGCTCGCCACGGTGACGCTGACCAACCCGGCCAAGCGCAACGCGCAGAGCCCCGCCCTGTGGCGGGCGCTCACCGAGGCCGGGCGGCTGCTGCCGGGCTCCGTCCGTGTCGTGGTGCTGCGTGGCGAGGGCAGGTCCTTCTCCGCCGGTCTCGACCGGCAGATGTTCACTCCGGAGGGGATCCCGGGCGAGCCGACCTTCATCGAACTCGCGCGCCGTGACGACGCCGGGCTCGACGCGAGCATCGCCGAGTTCCAGGAGGCGTTCACCTGGTGGCGGCGGAACGACATCGTGTCCATCGCCGCCGTCCAGGGGCATGCCATCGGGGCCGGCTTCCAGCTCGCGCTCGCCTGCGATCTGCGGGTCGTCGCGGACGACGTGCAGTTCGCCATGCGCGAGACCAGCCTCGGCCTCGTGCCCGACCTGACCGGCACGCACCCGCTGGTCGGTCTCGTCGGGTATGCCCGCGCACTGGAGATCTGCGCGACCGGGCGGTCCGTCGGGGCGGAGGAGGCGGTGGCGTCCGGGCTGGCCAACGTTGCCGTGCCGGGCGGACAACTGGACGACGCCGTACGGGACTTGGCCGCGGCGCTGTTGGCTGCGCCGCGGGATGCGGTGGTGGAGACCAAGGCGTTGCTCCGTGGTGCCGTTGACCGTACGTACGACGAGCAGCGTGCGGCCGAGCGGGCTGCCCAGGCTCGGCGACTGCGGGACCTGGCCGGCGTGGGCGAATGAGCCCCGCGCTGGTACGGCGCCCCGCGGGACGGCTGCCCACAGCGGCGGCCCCTAGTCCACCGCCGTCACCAGCACCGCTACCGTCGGGCGGTCCTCCAGCACGTCCCGGACGACCTCGCGGACCCGCCGGGCCACCTCCACGGCCCGGTGGTCCGGGCCGGTCGTCAGCTCCACGCGCACGTGCCGGTGCGGCAGCGCCGTACCGGTCGTGCGCTCCTGCAGATGTACCGCCCGGCCGAGACCGCCCAGGGAACCCGTCAGACCGGTCACCCCGGGGACGGTCAGTGCGGCCTCGGCCACCCGCGTCTCGTCCGGGTCCATGGGCCGACGCGCGGGTGCCGGCCGTGGCGCACGCCGCTGAGGGGCCGCCTCCTCCGTCTCCAGCAGGTCGGTCACCCGCAGGTCGACCTCCGTCACCACGAGCCCGAGCCGCTCCGCCGCAGCCGTCGCCAGGGCCAGCCGCACGCGGGACGCCACCGCCGGCAGCGGCTCGTCCGCCGTCGCGGCGAAGTCCGCCGTCAGCCGCAGCGCGCCCGGCGGCAGCGCGCTCGGCGGAGCCGGTACGACGGGCTCGCGCACCTCGTCCGGGTCGGCGAGCAGGATCCGCAGCGCGCCCAGCCGCACCCCGGGCACCCCGGCCACCGCGCGTTCCAGCACCGCCCCGGCGGCGCCCTCCGCGATCCAGGCGCCGTCACATGGCCCGCCCAGCGGCAGCAGCCGGCCCAGCGCCCCTTGATGCCGTACGACCTGTGTCCATCGCTCCGCCGTCATTCCACCAGCCTGCCGTATCACCGGCGCGCGGCCGGGGAACCTTGCATACGGTGGTCACAGGGGACGAACGGAGGGGACGACGACCGAAAGGGACGTACGGCGATGACCGACATGACGACGACCCCCGAGGACGACCACGAGCCGCAGGTGGCGACCCGTAAGGCCACCCGGCGCGGTGGCGGCGATCCGGCGGCGCGCGGACGGACGACCATCGCCGACGGCGTCGTGGAGAAGATCGCGGGTCTCGCGGCCCGCGACGTGGTCGGCGTCCACGCCCTGGGCAGCGGCCTGGCCCGCACCCTCGGCGCCGTGCGCGACCGGGTGCCGGGCGGCTCCAAGTCGGTGACGCGGGGCGTGAAGGCCGAGGTCGGCGAGGTGCAGACCGCGCTGGACCTGGAGATCGTCGTGGACTACGGCGTCTCGATCGCCGATGTCGCCCGCGCCGTACGGGAGAACGTGATCGTCGCCGTGGAACGCATGACCGGACTCGAGGTGGTCGAGGTCAACATCGCGGTCAGCGACGTCAAACTGCCGGAAGAAGAGGACGAGGAGCCCGAGCCGCCGCGCATCCAGTGACGCGCCGGCGGCCCGACCCCCCACCCGATGAGCTGAGGAGCGCCGCATGAGCATGGCAGTGATCGGCATGATCGCCGGAATGGGGCTGGGCTTCGCCGGGTACTTCGGCGGCTTCGCCGCCTTCCTGCTGGTGGCGGCGCTGGGGGCGGTCGGGTTCGTCCTCGGCCGGTTCGCGGACGGCGACCTGGAACTGGGTGACTTCTTCCGCACCCGTGTCGACCGGCGCGACCGGCGGCGGTGACCGGCGGTGACCGCCGAGACCGGCGTGGTGCGCCCGGCGTCGGCCCTCGTGCCGCCGGGCGAGCGCGGCGCCACCCGGATCGCCGACCGGGTCGTGGCGAAGGTCGCCGCGCAGGCGGCCCGCGAGGCGCTGCAACCGCTGCCCGCCGGCGTGGCGGCCCCGCACGCCACGGTCGTCGTCCACCGACAGGCGGCCCGGGTGCACGTCCATCTCGAACTCGGCTATCCCTGCGACATCGGCGCCCACTGCGCCGCCGTGCGTCGCCAAGTCGCCGAGCGGGTAGGTGCGTTGGTGGGCATGACGGTGCCCGAGGTCACCGTCCGGGTCGAACGGCTGCACCCGGCACCGCACGGGAGGGCGTGATGAGTGAGCCCCGGACGACCACCCCGACCCTCGACAAGGACCCCGGAGCCGGCCCGCCCGCCCCCGGCGAAGGCAGCGGCCGCTTCTGGTCACCGCGCCGCGTCCCGGCCGCCGTCGCAGCGGTCCTGCTGCTGGCCGGCGCCGGGCTTCTGCTGTACGACATCGCCGCCGTACGGGCCCACCACCCCGCCATGCGCTGGCGGCGCGCCCTGGCCCGGCAGCTGGCCGAACGGCCCCTGGACGACACCTGGGTGCTGACCGGCGCGGCCGTCGCCGCCGTTCTCGGCCTGTGGCTGATCGTCCTCGCGGTCACCCCCGGCCTGCGCGGTCTGCTGCCCATGCGGCGCCCGCACCCCGACGTCCGCGCCGCACTGCGGCGCGACGCGGCGGCACTCCTGCTGCGCGACCGGGCCATGGACGTGTCCGGGGTCCGCGCGGCCCGGGTCCGGGTGGGCCGCAGAAGGGCGGACGTCCGTGCCGTCTCGCACTTCCGCGACCTGGACGACGTACGCGCCGACCTGGTCACCGTCCTCACGGACGCGGTCCGGGGGCTCGGCCTGACCCGGCCGCTCACCCTGTCCGTGCAGGTGACCCGGCCCGGACGGAAGGGGTGACGTCGATGCGCGGGGCCGGCCTGCACCGTGTCGTCCTGGCCCTCCTCGGCCTGTTCCTGCTCGCGCTCGGCGGCGCCGTGCTGGCCGTCGGCCTGGGCGCCCCGCCGCCTTCCTGGTGGATCCACACGGGCCCGCACGACGTCCTGCTCACCCGGGCCGAACGCACCCGCTGGCGGGGCACCGACTGGTGGTGGGCCACGGTCGTCGGGGGCCTGACCATCGTGGTCCTGCTCGCCCTGTGGTGGCTCACGACGGCCCTGCGCCGCCGCCGGGCGACCGAGATCCTGATCGACAGCGGCGACGGCGGCTCCGCCCTCCTGCGCGCCAGGGCCCTGGAGTCGGCCCTGGTCCAGGACGCCGTCCAGCAGGAGGGGGTGGCCCACGCCGAGATCCTGCTGCGGGGCCGGCGTACGAGGCCCACGACGAGGGTCCGGCTCCACCTGGAGCCGGGGGCGGACGCGGCGGCGGTCCTGACCGGGTTCACGAACCAGGCCCTGGCTCACGCACGCCGGTCGGCGGGCCTGGCGTCGCTTCCGGCGGAGGTACGGCTGAGGGGGGTCAAGCACCGTGCGGAGAGGGTCACCTGACAGCGGGGGTGCCGTCAGAACCCGTGCCGCATCCCCCCGTCCACGGGCAACATGACCCCGGACAGATAGGACGCGGCCGGAGACATCAGGAACGCCGCCACCTTCCCGAACTCCTCCGGCGTCCCGTACCTCCGCAACGGAATCCGGGACTCGTTCGCGGCCCGAGTGGCCTCGGGGTCGGCGGACAGCGCGTCGAGCTCCCGCACGCGGTCCGTGTCGATACGCGACGGCAGCAGCCCCAGCACCCGGATCCCGCGCGGCCCCAGCTCGTCCGCCAGGGACTTGGCGAATCCGGCGAGTCCCGGCCGCAACCCGTTGGAGATGGTCAACCCCGGAATCGGCTCGTGCACCGACGCGGACAGCACGAACCCGATGACCCCGCCCGGCTCCAGTTCGGCCGCCGCGGCGCGCGCGAGGCGCACCGCACCGAGGAACACCGACTCGAACGCGTCCCGCCACTGCTCGTCGGTGTTGTCCGCGACGAACCCCGGCGCCGGCCCGCCCACGCTCACCAGCATGCCGTGGAACGCGCCGAAGCGCTCACGCGCGGCCGCGATCAGCCGCTCCGGAGCCTGCGCGTCGGCGTTGTCCACGGCGAAGCCGACCGCGTTCGCGCCCAGTTCGGCGGCGGCGTCGGCCACCCGCTTCTCGTCGCGGCCGCTGATCACGACCTTCGCCCCGTCGGCGACGAGTTCCCGCGCGACGGCGTTGCCCAGCCCGCGGGTCGCCCCGGTGACGACGTACACCCGGTCCTTCAGTCCAAGATCCATGGCCCCTATCCTGCCTGGTCGTCCCCGAACAGCGTGAGCGCGGTGTTCACCAGCCCGATGTGGCTGAAGGCCTGCGGGAAGTTGCCCAGCTGGCGGCCGCGGACGGGGTCGTACTCCTCGGCCAGCAGCCCCACGTCGTTGACCAGGCCCACCAGCCGGTCGAACAGCTCCCGCGCCTCCTTCGTCCGGCCCGTCAGGTGCAGCGCGTCGGCCAGCCAGAACGAGCAGGCCAGGAAGGCGCCCTCGCCGCTCGGCAGCCCGTCGACCGTCGAGTCCTCGGTGTCGTAGCGGCGCAGGAAGCCGTCGTGCCCGAGGTCGTCGCGGATCGCGTCGACCGTGCCGACCACCCGCGGGTCGTCGGCCGGCAGGAAGCCGACGCGCGGGATGAGCAGCAGCGCCGCGTCGAGTTCACGGGAGCCGTAGTACTGCGTGAAGGTGGTGCGCTCGGGGTCGAAGCCCTTCTCGCACACCTCCCGGTGGACCTCGTCGCGGAGTCTGCGCCAGCCCTCCAGGTCGCCGTCCAGCTCCTTGTGCCGCTCCAGGGTCCGTACGGCCCGGTCGGCGGCCACCCACACCATCACCTTGGAGTGCACGAACTGGCGCCGGCCGCCGCGCACCTCCCACAGGCCCTCGTCCGGCTGCCGCCACGCCGACTCCAGGAACCGCATCAGCGAGCGCTGTATGGCCCACATGTGCGGCCGGGTCGGCAGGCCCGACGCGCGGGCCAGCGACAGGGAGTCCATCACCTCGCCGTACACGTCGAGCTGGAGCTGGTCGACGGCGCCGTTGCCGATGCGTACGGGGGAGGAGCCGGCCAGGCCGGGCAGCCAGGGCAGTTCCGCCTCCGGCAGCCGCCGCTCGCCCGCGACGCCGTACATGATCTGCAGGTCGGCCGGGTCGCCCGCGACCGCGCGCAGCAGCCAGTTGCGCCAGGCCTCGGCCTCGTCGTGGTAGCCGGCGGTGAGCAGCGCCCCGAGGGTGAGGGTGGAGTCGCGCAGCCAGCAGTACCGGTAGTCCCAGTTGCGCACGCCGCCGGGCTGCTCGGGCAGCGAGGTGGTGGCCGCGGCGACGATCCCGCCGGTCGGGGCGTAGGTGAGGGCCTTCAAGGTGATCAGGGACCGCACGACCTCGTCCCGGTAGGGGCCGTCGTAACGGCACCGGCGGGCCCAGCGCCGCCAGTCGCGGACGCTGGTCTCCAGGGCCTCGTAAGGGTCGACGAGCGGCGGCCGGCGCTCGTGCGAGGGGTGCCAGGTGAGCACGAACGCGACCCGCTCGCCCTCGCCGACGGCGCACTCGGAATGGGTGCCGTAGTCCTCGCCCCAGGTGCGCACGGCCGGTTCGGAGCGCAGCCAGGCCGAGTCGGGCCCCGCGACGGCCACCCGGTGCCCGTCCGACCGGCGCACCCACGGCATGATCGAGCCGTAGTCGAAGCGGAGCCGGAGGGTGCTGTGGACGGTGACCCGGCCGCTGACCCCCTCGACGATGCGTACGACGTCCGGGGCGCGGTCGCGCTGGGGCATCAGGTCGGTGACGCGGACCGTGCCGTCGGCGGTCTCCCACTCGGTGTCCAGGACCAGGGTGTCGGAGCGGTAGGCGCGGCGCGTGCAGGTGTCCGCTCCCTCGGGGGCGATCCGCCAGTAGCCGTGGTTCTCGTCGCCCAGCAGTTTCGCGAAGCAGGCGCCGGAGTCGAAGCGCGGCAGGCACAGCCAGTCGATCGAGCCGTTCCTGCCGACCAGCGCGGCGGTCTGCTCGTCCCCGATGAGGGCGTAGTCCTCGATGCGCGCGTCCACGGGATGCGGCTTCCCGGCGGACCAGGGGGCCAATCAGGGGGTGCGCCGGGGGAGTGAAGCCCCCCGGGGGAAGCCCGGGATCACACCGCGGCCGGTTCCGACTCCTCCGGCTTCGCCTCCGCAGCGGCCTCCTCCTGGTCGCGGATCTCCCGCCGGACCAGGCACCACCAGCCGACCGGGACGGCCGCGGCGAACAGCCACCACTGGATCATGTACGCGTAGTTGAGCGGGGCGTCCTCGCTGCCGGGGTCGGAGATCTGCTCCGGCGAGCCGCCCTTGGCCGCGGGCGCCGTCTGCTCGACATAGCCGCCGAGCACCCGCGCGCCGAGCCGGTGCGCCTCCTCCGCGCTGTTGATCAGCATGATCTGCCGGTCGGGGAGGCCCTTGACGTTCTTGATGCCGCTGGCCGCGGTCGTCTCGTCGGCCATCAGCCGCCCGGTGACGGTGGTGCGGCCGGACGGCGGGGCGGGGATCTTTGGGAAGGCGGTCTGGACTCCGCCCGCGGGGATCCAGCCGCGGTTGACGAGCAGTACCTTGCCGTCCGTCAGGACGAACGGGGTGAGCACGTGGAAGCCGACCTCGCCGTCGGAGCTGGTCCGGCGCCGGACCACGACCTCCTTGGCGGTGTCGAAGGTGCCGGTCGCGGTGACCGTGCGGTACCTCTCGGTGCGGGTCACGGCGTGCCCGGGGGAGGCCAGCCGCTCGACCGGGACCGGCTTGGCGTGCAGTGCCGAGGAGACCAGGTCGTTGCGGGCGGTGCGCTCCAGGTACCGGTGGTGCTGCCAGAAGCCCAGCCTGATCATCGTCGGGATCAGCGCGATCGCGACGAGCGTGAGGATGACCCACTGGCGGGACAACAGGAAGCGGTAGCGGTGCACCCCACGACGGTACCTCCGAGCCGTGGGGTGCATTCGGGCGGGTACCGGGTCACACCCGGTCGACGATGCCCGTCTTGCCCTCGGCCCGGGCGCAGTGGGCGCCGCAGTACCACTTGCCGTCAGCCTCCACGCCCTGGCCGATGATCTGCACCCGGCAGTGCTCGCAGAGGGGAGCCATCCGGTGGATGGCACAGGAGAAGCAGTCGAACACATGCACCGCGCCCTGTGCGTGGACCTCGAAGGTCATGCCGTAGTCATTGCCGCAAACTTCGCATTTCGCCATGCGCCACAGGGTGGGCTGTCGCCGGGGCGAGGGCGAGCGCGTTCCGGGTGAGTCGTGTGCCAATCACTCATCCGTACGATCACTCGTCGGCGGGTTCGACGTCCCGCAGCAGCTGCCCGAACGCGGCCTCGTCGACGACCGGCGTGCCGAACTGGCGTGCCTTGACCACCTTGGACGTGCCCGAGTCGGGGTCGTTGGTCACCAGCAGGCTGGTCAGCCGGGAGATGCTGGACGCCACATGCAGGCCGGCTTCGGTGGCCCGGTCCTCCAGCAGCTCGCGGTCGGTGGAGGTGTCCCCGGAGAACGCCACCCGCATGCCCTGTTTGAGGCGTTTGCCGTCTTCGTAGCGTCCTGGGTTGGGGTGGGGGCATGCGGGCCTTCTGCGGGAGGGGCGCCAACTGCCGGACCGGTAGCCGCCGTAGCCCCCGTATCCGCCGGACGGCTGCCGGGGCACCGGGCGGTCCGACCACTCCGTCAGCGGCCGGCACTCCAGCAGCGGCAGCCGTACACCGCCCGCCGCGGCGGCCCGCAGACTGGGCCGGAACGCCTCCGCCAGCACGCGCGCGTCGTCCAGCGCGTGGTGCGCCCGCCGCTGTACGACCCCGTAGTGCGCCGCCAGCGACTCCAGCTTGAAGTTGGGCAGCGGCAGGGCCAGCTCCTTCGACAGCGCGATGGTGCACAGCCGCTGACGCACCGGCGCCTCGCGCTGCGCGCGCGCGTACTCCCGGGCGATCATCTGCCAGTCGAAGACGGCGTTGTGCGCGACCAGTACCCGGCCGTCCAGTCGGGCCGCGAACTCCTCGGCGACGTCCGCGAAGAGCGGCGCCCCCTCCAGCACCTCGCTCGTCAGACCGTGTATCCACACGGGTCCCGGATCGCGCTCCGGGTTGACCAGCGTGTACCAGTGGTCCTCGACCTCGCCCCGCTCGTCCAGCCGGTAGACGGCCGCCGAGATGATCCGGTCGTCCCGGGCCAGGCCGGTGGTCTCCACGTCAACGACCGCGTATCCCTTCGGATACGCGGCCGGCCACTGGGTGGGGGAGGACACTGCGGTCGCACGGTCTTCGAGCATGGTCAATGAGGATACGGGCCACGACTGACAACGGGTTCCCGCAGGTGCCGCCGGCGCCACGGTCCCCCGTCCAGCCGCTCGGCCGTCGCACACATGAGCGTGTCGCCCGGCTCACCCCGGGCCGGCTGGAAAGCGCGGTTCGAGGGTGCCGGCCTGCGCTTCCCGGTCGGTGGGAGCCGGAGCGGCCCGGAGGGCGCCGTTCGTGCCGGGCCCGCGCCCCGGCGGACGAACGCGTCGCACACGCGCGCGTGCGGGGCGGCGGGACGTTGACGGGTGCCGTGGAGCCGCCGCCGCGCATGCGCGCCCGTCCCGTGCCTGTCAGCCGGCCGAGTCGGGCGGGCGGGTGGGCGCGGCCGGTGGCAGCAGGGACCGCACCAGCGCCCGTACGGCCGTCACGAACAGCCGTGGTCCACCGGCGTGGTGGCCGTCTGGGAGACCGACCCGGACGCGGTCGCCGCGGTCCTGCCACCACCACGCGGCCCGCGTCTACGGCTTCGACCTCGGCCTGCTGAACCCCATCGCCGCGAAGGTGGGCCCGACGACGGCCGAGATCGCCGTCCCGCTGGCACACCCCCCCGGCGGACGCGACCAGCCCGGTGTTCGCGCGGGGGCGTCGGTGCGGGTGTGGTGACCTCCGGGGTGCGTCCTGCCGGAGTGGCGGCCGTGGAGATGCGATCCTCCCTGCTGTGATGGAACCCGCCCACGAAGAGGCCCACGGGGGTGCGCTCGGGTCGCGGCTGAACTGGCTGCGGGCCGCCGTGCTCGGCGCGAACGACGGCATCGTCTCCACCGCGGGAATCGTCGTCGGCGTGGCCGGCGCGACCGAGAGCCGGTCCGCGCTGCTCACCGCCGGACTGGCCGGCCTGCTCGCCGGGTCGATGTCCATGGCGGCCGGCGAGTACGTCTCCGTCTCCACCCAGCGCGACTCCGAGATGGCCGCGCTGGCCGTGGAGAAACGGGAACTGCGGGAGCAACCGGAGGCCGAGCTGCGGGAGCTGACCGCGCTGCTTCAGGAGCGCGGCCTGTCCCACGGGGTGGCTCGGGAGGCCGCCGAACAGCTCACCGCGCGGGACGCGCTGCGGGCTCACGCGCGCGTGGAGCTCGGTATCGACCCCGAGGAGCTGGCCAATCCCTGGCACGCGGCCTGGGCGAGCTTCCTGTCCTTCATGGTGGGCGCGCTGCTCCCGCTGCTGGCCATCGTCCTGCCCCCGGCCGCCTGGCGGCTCCCGGTGACCGTGGTGTCCGTGCTGGCCGCGCTGGTCCTCACCGGCTGGAGCAGCGCCCGACTGGGGGCGGCCGGCCCGAAGCGTGCGGTGCTGCGCAACGTGTGGGGCGGGGCACTGGCCATGGCGGTGACGTACGCGGCGGGCAGACTGCTGGGCGCGGCGGGGGTGTGAGGTGACCGGTCAGTGGATGATCAGCCGCTCGCGGGGGAAGAGGTCCGTGCCGTGGACCTCTTCGCAGTCGTGGATCACGATCTCCAGATCCTCCCGGGCAGCCAGGGGCGTCAGGTCCAGCGGGCCGCACCGCGAGAACTCCACGAGCTCCAGACCGGGGAGCTCGGCCAGAGCCGCCATGTGATCCACACGCGCGGTCTTGCCGAGGTAGATCCGCGTCAGGCGCTGATGGGGTTCCACGTCGGCGAGGTCGATGTGCGGCACGTCGATGATCTGGAGGGTGTCCAACGGCGAGAAGACCCCGGCGGAGAGGAAGGCACGCCACTGGTGCTCCTCGTTGACGGTGAGCCAGCTGAGCGAGGTGAGGGCCTCCAGACCGGTCAGCCGTGTGACGCAGGCCTGCTGGAAGAAACCGAGGCCCGTGAGCCGAGGCGCGAAGGGCAGCTCCTCCAGGCTCGTCTCCGCGGCGGGGAAGTCGAAGGTCAGGTGCCGAAGGTCGGGCCACTCGGCCAGCGGCGCCAGCGAGAACCCGTCACCGAAGCCGTACAGGTGGGCCTTGGCCAAAGGCAGCCCGGACAGCGGGCGGAGGTCGGCGACGGACGCACAGCGGTTGATGCACAGCTCACGCAGTCGCGGCAGCCGCCTCAGCGGTGCGAGGTCGCTGATCACGCCGTTGTGGGCGAGACCCAGGAACTCGAGGTTCTCCAGTTCCAGGACCGTGGAGGGCAGACCATGGTCGCCGATCAGGTTCAGGTCGGTGAGCAGGGGGAGACGGGACAGCAGGGCCAACGCCTCGGGCTCACGCACGTTCAGCAACTGGCCCGCCCCGCCGGTCTCCTCGAGCACCGCTTCGAAGTACTCGCGGGTGTCGAAGGACGACCAGGCGGTGTCGAGTTCGGTGCGTACCCGGCGACGCCGGTCCGCACGGAACCGCGTGATCACCCGGAGCGCCGCGTCGCCTCCGATCAACCGGGCGGTGCGCACCACCGCGGCGGCCTCCCGCTCCGTCAGGCCCTCCGGCGCCGGCAGCAGTTCAAGGACCAGTTCCCCTGCCCGGGCGAGGGCTTCGGCCTGTTGCGAGGTGTACGGCGGCATCAGCTGCCCGGCCCGCTCCTCCACCTCCGCGCGGACCACCGGATCCAGCTCCGGCGCGTGTTCCAGGCTCGCCGCCGCGAGCACGACGAGCCGTTCCCGGTGGTGCTGGGCCCGGTCGGCACGCTGGAGCAACTGCCGTAACAGCCGCCCGCGTTCCTCCACGCGCGCGTGCCCCACTGCCATGCGCACCACGTCGTCCCACTGGTCGTCGTGGGCGTTGCGGACCAACACGCCGAAGTCCCGTGCCTCGACGGCCGCCTTCGCGCCGAGGTAGTCCTGGAAGGTGCGGTGGACGAAGTCGACGGCGCCGGGGACCGGCTCACGCAGGAGTCCGCTGCGCATCAGCAGCTGGGTGAGGACCTGTTCGGCGTCCCCCTGCGCCCGCACCTGGGGCATGGCCGCCAGCCACGCGTCCAGCAGCCCCACGACCTCCTGACGGGCCGCCTCCGCCTGGCCGTTGCGGATCAGCCAGTAGGCCAGCCGCTGGAGCAGCGCCGTCTGCTCGTCCCGGGACAGGACGATCCCCTCGACGGAGGCGATCTCCCGCTCGGTGTCCCGCCGTACCAGCAGCATGTCGAGCGCGGCGTCGTACAGCTCCTTGCGCGCCCGCGGCAGGTGCATGCGCCGGTCGCGGTTCAGAGCACACAGCAGAGCGCACATCAGCGGGTTCGTCGCCAGCCGGGCGAGGTCGCGGCGCGTGGTCACCGCCTCCTCCAAGCCCTGCTCGTAACGGTCCAGCAGCTCCCGTTCACCGTCCGACCGGCACTCCGTGCGCGCCGCCGCGTGCCAGTGCCGTACGAAGGCGCCGATGTCGTCCCGGCCCATCGGCAGCAGCGTGTGCGTGCTGAAGCCCTGGGTCGCCAGCCACCCCTCCGGCACCGCCGAGGGACGGGTGGTCACCACGTAACGCGCCTTCGGAAAGGCCGTGATCAGTGATCTCAGCCAGCTCTCCGTACGCCCGCGCAGCCGCTGCGGCACCTCGTCCACGCCGTCCACGAGCACCAACGCACGGCCGGCGGAGAGGAGTTCCTCGACCCACCCCTCCGGCGCTCGCAGCGGCACCCCCGCGGCGGACAGGAAGTCCGCCGGCATCGGCAACCCGTCCCCTGTGTTGAACGCCCTCAGCCGCAGCACGAAGGGAACGCAGCTGTTCCAGCCCGCCAGCTCGGGGCCGAAGCTCTGCCGGGCCGCGTTCAGCGCCAGCCACTGCAGGAGTGTCGACTTGCCGGATCCGGCCTGTCCCCGCAGCACCAGCCGGTCACAGTCCGCCAGCGCCTGCTCGACCTTCACGGGGGCCTGGTCCGCCATGCCCTCGCGGTGGCGCTCGTACCGGTGCCCCCCGGTCACCGCGAGGGAGAGGTACGCGGTCTCCAGCGGCCACTCGGCGCGGCGCCGGTCCCCCAGTGTCACCCCGTAGAGCTCCAGCCGGGAGTGCGTCGCGGCGACGAACTCCGCATAGCGCTGTTCGAAGCCGAAGCTGTCAGCCGGCTCGCCACCGGTCTCCTTCCGCAGCAGTGCTCCGAACCGCCGTGTGTGCTCCACCGCCGCCCGCGCCGGGAACGACGGTTGTGCCGTGAGCTGGTCGACGAGGTGCGCACAGCAGAGCCGTAGCAGTTCGCTGTACAGGTCGCGCGCCCGCTCTGCCAGATCGGCCGCCGGCCCCTCCAGCTCCAGCGCCAGCCGCTCGGGGTTCAGATCGGCGGCGAACAGCCGGCCGGCGTCGAGCGGGCCCGCGCTCGCGAACGTGTCCTGCACGGCGGCCACGGCCGCGAGCCGCTCGTGCTCCGGCAGCGACGCATAGCGGGAGGCGATCCGCTCGCCCAGGACCCGCGCCAGTCTGTCCGGGCCCGCGGGCCTCGGCAGGGGCCGGACCGGATCCGTCACCAGCCCCGCCCGTGGCTTCGAGGCGAAGACCGCCTTCGTGGCCGACGACGCCACCGTCGTCGCCAGCCGGAGCAGCAGTGTCTCCAGTCCGTGCATCCCCCGGTCCTCCTCGTGTTCCGCCTGCGGCATCGTAGAACCGCTGGGCGTACCGCCTGCGGTGATCGACGAAGAAAGGCGGTTCACGCCGGTCACAGCACCTCGCCGCGCGGCCCGTACCGGCGCCGACGTACCGTGAGGTGCGCTCCACCACCCCGGGAGCGCACCGTACGACCCCGCACGAGAAGGATCCTCGCCATGCGCGCCACCACCATCCACGCCCCGTACGACATGCGCGTGGAGGACGTTCCCGACCCCGTGGTGCAGCTGGCCACCGACGCCGTGGTGCGGGTGCTGCGCGCCTGTATCTGCGGCAGCGACCTGTGGGCCTACCGCGGTGAGGCGGCCCGGCAGCCGGGCCAGCGCATCGGTCACGAGTTCCTCGGCGTCGTCGAGGAGACCGGCTCCGAGGTGGGCACGGTCAGGCGCGGTGACCTGGTGGTCGCGCCCTTCATGTGGTCCGACGGCGTCTGCGACTACTGCCGGGAGGGTCTGACGACGTCCTGCGAGCACGGCGGCTTCTGGGGCTCCGTCGGTTACGACGGCGGTCAGGGGGAGGCCGTGCGCGTGCCCTTCGCCGACGGCACCCTCGTCCGGCTCCCCAGGGACGCGGCCTCCGACGACCACCTGCTGTCCGCCCTGCTGACCCTCTCCGACGTCCTGGGCACCGGCCACCACGCCGCCCTCGGCGCGGGCGCCCGCCCCGGTGCCACGGTCGCCGTCGTCGGTGACGGCGCGGTCGGCCTGTGCGCCGTCCTGGCCGCCAAGCGGCTCGGCGCCGAGCGGATCATCGCGCTGGGCCGGCACGAGGTCCGTACCGACATCGCGCGCCGCTTCGGCGCCACCGACGTCGTCGCCGAGCGCGGGGACGCGGCCGTCGAGGCCGTCCGGGAGCTCACCCGCGGCCAGGGCGCGCACGCCGTCGTGGAGGCCGTCGGTACCGAACAGTCCATGCGGACGGCCGTCAACATCACCCGCGACGGCGGCGCGATCGGCTTCGTGGGCGTGCCGCACGGCAGCGGCACCGGCCTGGACCTCGGCGTCATGTTCGACCGGAACATCGCCCTGCGCGGCGGCGTCGCCCCGGTCCGCGCCTACATCCCGGACCTGCTGCCGGACGTCCTCGACGGCACGATCGACCCCTCCCCGGTGTTCGACATGACCGTCGGTGTCGAGGGCGTCCCCGGCGGCTACAAGGCCATGGACGAGCGCACCGCCCTCAAGGTGCTCGTCACCAACGACCGGTAGCCGGTCACGGCCGGTCAGCTCCAGCGGATCGGCAGCGGCGGCGCGGTGAGCGGGCCCGAGACCGCGACGACCGCGCCCACGGCGACCGGCTCGGCCGGGCGGGGGCGTAGGGGGTCAGCGGGCCGGCGGCGCGGCGCAGCCGGATCCGCGCCGGCAGGGGCGAACAGCGCGACGGCGGCGACCAGGACCGCCTCGGCCGGCAGGGTGCGTCCGTACGCCGTCGTCGCCAGCTGGTCCAGGACCCCGGCCGACGGCATACGGCGCAGTGAACCGCACACGTCCGTCGTGGTGATCGCCGAGAGCGGAACGCGCCACGCGCGCGGAGCGGCCGAGCAGCGCGGCCCCGGCCGCTTCGCCGCGCCCCGGCCCGAGCGGCACGCACGGTGTGCAGCAGACCGTCGGCTCTGTTCCGTCGCGGGGCGGGCGCGCAGCCCTCCGCGACCACCCCCGCGGCCAAGGGCCACACCTGAGCGGCCGGACGGCGGGAGAACCCGCGCAGGGCCGTCGGCAGAAAGGCGTCGTCCTCCAGCGGGGCCGGTCCGCCGGCGCGGGAGCCGTACAGGCCGCCCGCGCACGCATACGCTTCCGCCCGCCCGCCCGCTCACCGCCAGCGGGCGCTGTCCGACCCCCACGGCACCGGAGGCCGTGCCCAGCCGGCGGGGCCGCCCGTGAAGGACACCGGTGGCAGCGCGTGCCGCAGCCGGCCGAGCGGGCTGCCGGTCTCGGCCAGCCAGGCCTGGGGCCCCTCGTACGGCGCACCCGTGGCCGCGGTCGGCCGGATCCCGTCCGTCAGCCAGAGCGCGGTCCGGGCCAGCGCCAGCCGCACCCACCGGCCGCCGCCGTCGTACGACTGCTCGGTCAGGGCCCGCAGGACGGCCGCCGCCAGCAGATGGCCGGTGCCGTGGTCCAGCGCCTGCGCGGGCAGCGCACCGGGCTCCGCGGTCGAACCCTCGGTCGCCGCGATACCGGTCGCCACCTGCACCAGGCTGTCGAACCCGCGTCGCCCGCCCCAGGGGCCGTACGCGCCCCACGCCGAGACCTGCGCGACGACCAGCCCGGGCCGGCGCGCGAACAGTGCCTCCGGGGAGAGCCCGAACCGGTCGAGTGCGCCCGGCCGGTAGCCGGTGACGACGACGTCGGCCGAGGCCAGCAGTTCCTCGAAGGTGTCCCGGTCGGTGCCCAGGTCGAGCGTGGCGGACCGCTTCCCGAAGCCCGTGTCGGCGTGCTGGTCGGGGAGTTCGGGCAGCCAGGGGGCGTCCAGGCGGAGCACGTCCGCGCCCAGCAGGGCGAGGGTGCGGGTGGCGACCGGGCCGGCGAGGACCCGGGTGAGGTCCAGGACGCGCAGCCCGGCGGCGGGCAGCAGGGGAGCGGCGGCCGGGTCCAGGGGCGCGAGCACGCGCGCGGGTGCCGTGGTGGGCCGCTCGCGTTCGACCAGCGGCCGTGCGGCCACCTCGGCGGCCTGCTCGTGCGCCTGCCACTCCTCCGGGGTGCGCAGGGCCACGGCGAGGCCGCCGGCGCCGTGGACCGCCTCCTCGACCTCCAGCGCCGGGCGTTCGGCGATCCCGGCGGCCACCGTCTCCACCGTGGCGTCCGCCGGCAGACCGAGCGCGCCGAGCAACCGGGCGCGGTGATGGGGGTAGTTGGCGTGGGTGCGCACCCAGCCGTCGGCCGTCCGCCAGAACCGCGACAGCGGCGCGAAGACGACCGGTGGCCGCCCGTCGACCAGGAGGTGCCGTTCACTGTGGAAGGCGGCCGCGACGGCGCCGTCGTCGACCCGGACGCCGGGCACCTCGGGGAGGCTCGCCCGGCGGGCCGCCAGTTCCGCGGCGGCCAGCGCGCAGGTGCCGACACAGGCGCGGGCGAGTTCTCGTACGGGAAGGCGCGCCGGGAGCGCGCCTTCCCGCGGCACGGTGGTGACCCGCGTGACAGCGGCGGGATCGCCGCCCAGAGCGGACCAGGCAGACTTGATTCCAGTCATGACTATACTATGCAGTATTGACTGGATCAATATATGGAGGGCTCTACCGGGTCACCGCGGCCAGCGCGTCCGCCGTGCCGAAGCCGTAGAACCCGTTGACGCGCTTGCCGCCGACGCAGGTCGCGTCCACGACCCCGTCCCCGTTCCCGTCGTAGGGCCCGCTCGGGCAGCCCGGGTTGTCCGCCTCCGCCTTCAGGAGGGCCTGCAGCTGGGCCGGGGTGGCGTACGGATGCGCCGACTTCAGCAGCGCGGCGACCGCGGCCACGTGCGGGGACGCCATCGAGGTGCCCTGCAGGAAGCCGTACTGGTCGTTCGGCAGCGTGGACAGGATGCGGCCGTTCTTCGACGGGGTGTCCGGGATCTGGTACTTGTCGCCGCCGGGACCCGCCACGTCGATCACGCCCAGGCCGTAGCTGGAGTAGTACGACTTGGCGCCCTTCACGCCCACCGCGCTCACGGTCACCACACCGGGCAGCTGGGTCGGCACGTCGAAGCACTCGTGCGGGTCGACCGTGCGGGTGGTGGCGGTCGAGTCGTCGGGGCTGGAGCCGTCCGTGAGGGCGTCCGCGTCCAGGTCGTCGTTGGAGTTGCCCGCGGCGGCCACGTTGAGCGTGCCCTTGCGCTGTGCATACGACTGGGCCCTGTTGACCGCGTCAACGATGGCGCGTTGATCGGGATCGTCCATGCAGTTGTACAGCCATGGATCAACGTAGTAGCTGTTGTTGGTGATCTGGATGCCGTGGTCGGCGGCGAACACGAACGCGCAGACCACGCTCTCCGGGTAGAACAGCGAGGTCGCGTCCGGCTGTGCCACCGTGATGCTCGCGACCTTCACACCCGGCGCCACGCCCGCCACGCCTGTGCCGTTGCGGGCCGCGGCTATCTCGCCGGCCACATGGGTGCCGTGGTAGTGCGCGGCGTCCGCCGGGCGCCACGCGCCGTACGTCGTGTCCGGCTTGCCGCTCACACAGTTCGCCGACTGGGAGGCGGAGAAGTTCGGGGCTATGTCCGGGTGGGTGTCGTCGACGCCCGTGTCGATGACCCCGACGGTCACGCTCGGGCTGCCCGGGTTGATCCGCGCGGCCTTGTCGGCGCCGATCGCCCGCAGATCCCACTGGTCCGCCTCCAGGGGCTCCTCGCCCGCCGCGGCGTGCGCGGCGAGTGTCGCGGCCTCCGCCTTCGACAGGACCTGCACGGCGCCCTCGTCGGTCGTCCCCGCGGCGCTCAGCGGCGCCGTACGCGTGGCGCCCGCCGAGTCGACCCCGGGCACCGCACGCATCCGCGCCCCGAAGTCGGGGTTCGCCGCGTGCGCGACGATCACGCCGATCCGGTCGTAACGGGCCACGACGGTGCCGCCGTTACGGGTGATCTCGCGCTGCACCGACTCGATCGTGCGGTGGTCCGTACGGGTGTTGACCACGTACGCGAGACGCGGTCCGTCGTCCGCCGCCCGCGCCGCCGGGGCCTCGACCGGTGCCGCCGAGGCCGTCGCCGGCAGGAAACCGAGCGAGGCGGTCAGCGACAGCACGACCGGCACGGCGAGCGCGAGCCGGTGTCTGGAGCGCAGATGAGCCATGGGATCTCCACATCATCCGGATACAGAACCGCCCGAGACACAGGTCGGTGCTCGGGCAGGTACATGACGGGTGTTGCAGGCAGAAGCTATCCCCACGCCTCACCACTCAGCAATGACTTGGCAATCACCCGCCAAGAACGCTTGCGAAAGAACTCATAGGACTTGAACCGGTCCTCGCGTGGCGTCGTGGACCTCGAGCAGGGAGCGCGAGCACCATCGAGCCCGCGTCCACTCACAGCATCCGCAACGCGAGGAGACTCCGTGGCCACCGAGACACCACCCCCCGCGACACCGGGGGCGCCACTTCCCTCCACCGAGGAGTTCGCCGATGTGCAGCGAAGCGCGGAGTTCGGTGAACTGCGCCGCGCCCACCGCTCCTTCGCCTTCCCCCTGACCATCGCCTTCACCGCCTGGTACCTGCTGTACGTCCTGCTGTCCAACTACGCGGGCGGCTTCATGGGCACCAAGGTGGCCGGCAACATCAACGTGGCCCTCGTCCTGGGCCTCGCCCAGTTCCTCACCACCTTCCTCATCGCCTGGTGGTACGCCCGGCACGCCGCCGCCCGGCTCGACCCCAAGGCGCAGGCCATCAAGTCCCGGATGGAGGCCGGCGCATGAGCCCCGCGCAGCACACCCTGCTGGCCGCCGGTGAGGCGAGCGAGCACCGGACGCTGATCATCACGCTGTTCGCGGTGTTCGTCGCCGCGACCCTCGTCATCACCGTGTGGGCCGGCCGCCAGACCAAGGACGCCGCCGACTTCTACGCGGGCGGACGCCAGTTCACCGGCTTCCAGAACGGCCTCGCCGTCTCCGGCGACTACATGTCCGCCGCGTCCTTCCTCGGCATCGCGGGTGCCATCGCCCTGTTCGGCTACGACGGCTTCCTGTACTCCATCGGCTTCCTCGTCGCCTGGCTCGTCGCCCTGCTCCTGGTCGCCGAGCCCCTGCGCAACTCCGGCCGCTACACCATGGGCGACGTCCTGGCCTACCGCATGCGCCAGCGCCCCGTCCGCACGGCCGCCGGCACCTCCACCATCGTCGTCTCGATCTTCTACCTGCTGGCCCAGATGGCGGGCGCGGGCGTCCTCGTCTCGCTGCTGCTCGGTATCACCAGCGACGGCGGCAAGATCGGCATCGTCGCCCTGGTCGGGGTCCTGATGATCGTGTACGTCACCATCGGCGGCATGAAGGGCACCACCTGGGTCCAGATGGTCAAGGCGGTGCTGCTGATCGCCGGCGCCCTGCTGCTGACCTTCCTGGTCCTGCTGAAGTTCCACTTCAACATCTCCGGTCTGCTCGGCAGGGCCGCCGACAACAGCGGCAAGGGAACGGCCTTCCTCGAACCGGGCCTGAAGTACGGCGCCACCGGCACCACCAAGCTGGACTTCATCTCGCTGGGCATCGCCCTGGTCCTCGGCACCGCGGGCCTGCCGCACATCCTGATCCGCTTCTACACCGTGCCGACGGCGAAGGCCGCCCGTAAGTCCGTCATCTGGGCGATCGGCCTGATCGGCGCCTTCTACCTGATGACCCTGGCCCTCGGCTTCGGCGCGGCGGCCCTCATCAAGCCGGACGAGATCATCGCCTCCAACAAGGCGGGCAACACCGCCGCCCCACTCCTGGCACTGCATCTGGGCGGGGTCCACTCCACCTGGGGCGCCGTCCTGCTCGCCAGCATCTCCGCCGTCGCCTTCGCCACGATCCTCGCGGTCGTCGCGGGCCTGACCCTGGCCTCGTCGTCCTCCTTCGCGCACGACATCTACGCCAGCGTCATCAAGAAGGGCCAGGCCACCGAGAAACAGGAGATCGGCGCGGCCCGCTGGGCGACCGTCGGTATCGGCGCGGTCTCCATCGTGCTCGGCGCCCTGGCCCGCGACCTGAACGTGGCCGGCCTGGTGGCCCTCGCCTTCGCGGTCGCCGCCTCCGCCAACCTGCCGACCATCCTCTACAGCCTGTTCTGGAAGCGGTTCACCACCTCCGGGGCCCTGTGGTCGATCTACGGCGGCCTGGTCACCGCGGTCGGCCTGGTGCTGTTCTCGCCGGTGGTCTCCGGCAAGCCGGCCTCGATGTTCCCCGACGTCGACTTCCACTGGTTCCCCCTGGAGAACCCCGGCATCATCTCCATCCCCGTCGGATTCCTGCTCGGCGCCGTGGGCACCCTGCTGTCGAAGGAGGCCCCGGACGCCGGCAAGTACGCCGAACTGGAGGTACGGTCCCTGACCGGCACCGGAGCACACTGACGGCAGCGCACTGACGTTCGTACGACGGCCGCGTCGTGACGGGACTGTAGGGTCCTACGACGCGGCCTTGTCGTACCTCGTCGGATCGGGTCGCTGTCGTTGTCAGTGGTGTCACGTAGGCTCGCAAGTGACGGAAGACAATGGCTTCGGGATTCGAGGGAGGGGGCCCACGTGCTCATCGACACCTACGGCCGAGTGGCCACCGACCTGAGGGTCTCGCTGACCGACCGCTGCAATCTGCGCTGCACGTACTGCATGCCCGAGGAGGGTCTGCAGTGGCTGGCCAAGCCCGACCTGCTCACGGACGACGAGATCGTCCGCCTCATCGACATCGCCGTGCGGTTGCTCGGCATCGAGGAGGTCCGCTTCACCGGGGGCGAGCCCCTGCTGCGCCCCGGTCTGGTGGGCATAGTCGAGCGCGTTGCGGCCCTCGCCCCGCGCCCCCAGATGTCCCTCACCACCAACGGCATCGGCCTCAGGCGCACCGCGACCGCCCTGAAGGCCGCGGGCCTCGACCGGGTCAACGTCTCCCTGGACACCCTCCGCCCGGACGTCTTCAGGACCCTGACCCGGCGCGACCGCCACAAGGACGTCCTCGAAGGCCTCCAGGCCGCCCGCGAGGCCGGCCTGACCCCGGTCAAGGTCAACACGGTCCTGATGCCGGGTCTGAACGAGGACGAGGCCCCCGACCTGCTCGCCTGGGCCGTGGAACACGACTACGAACTCCGGTTCATCGAGCAGATGCCCCTGGACGCGCAGCACGGCTGGAAGCGGGACAGCATGGTCACCGCCGGGGACATCCTCGCCTCCCTGCGCACCCGCTTCGACCTCACCCCCGAGGGCGCCGACACGCGCGGCTCGGCCCCGGCGGAGCGCTGGCTGGTGGACGGCGGCCCGCACCGGGTCGGCGTCATCGCCTCGGTCACCCGCCCGTTCTGCGCGGCCTGCGACCGCACCCGCCTGACGGCCGACGGCCAGATACGCACCTGCCTGTTCGCGACCGAGGAGACCGATCTCCGCGCGGCCCTGCGCTCCGGCGCCCCGGACGAGGAGATCGCGCGCATCTGGAAAGCGGCGATGTGGGGCAAGAAGGCGGGAGCGGGCCTGGACGACCCGACCTTCGTCCAGCCGGACCGGCCGATGTCGGCGATCGGCGGCTAGGGGGTTTCGCCCTCCTGCCAGTCCGCGAACCTCACCACGTCCTTCAGGAAGCCCCGCACGCCGAGGAACTGCGACAGATGCTCGCGGTGCTCCTCGCAGGCGAGCCATGTCTTGCGCCGCTCCGGCGTGTGGATCTTCGGGTTGTTCCACGCCAGCACCCACACCGCGTCGGCGCGGCAGCCCTTGGCGGAGCAGACCGGGGTCTCGTCACTCACAGGTTCGTCTCGGGTTCGTCTCACGGAAGGGGAGCAAACAAGGCGACGCCGAGCAGCCACGGGGGGAGCTGCCCGGCGTCGGTCTGTCGCTCCGACGGGGGATGCGGAGCGCGTACGCAGTATGTCACGGGTACCCCACCGACCGGCACTGGAACTGCATGATTGATCTGAGCTTTTCTTGAGTTTGACGGGCGGCGCCGTTCCGCTTCCGCCGCTGCCGCCGTGGTCACACGGGGTCGGAACGCTCACCGTGCGGACCGGTCGGACGAGCCGCCGAGTCCTGCGGAACGGAATCCTCCCGCGCCTCCTCCGCCCGCGGCGGCGTGATCATCGGCCGCACCGGCGCGGCGATGAACGTCGACGGAAGGGACGGCGGCCGCTCCCGGCCGGCGTTCGCGATCACCACGGCGACATAGGGGAGTACCGCGCCGAGCACGAGCGCCACCAGTGCGACGTGCCGCTCGACGTTCCACAGCGAGACAGCGAGAATCACCGACGCGGTGCGGATCGTCATCGAGATGACGTACCGCCGCTGCCGGCCCCGTACATCCTCGGCGAGTCCTGTCCGGGCTCCGGTGATCCGGAACACCTGGACGCCGCCATCGTGTGGTTTCCGCATCACATTCCACCATCCGCCCGCATCGGACCCTGCCCGACCTCCCACGTTACGCCGCGGCCACGCCGCCTACGAGACCGGGTGGCCCCCTGCCTGCGGTGACGCCGCAGGCCCTGCCGCGCACGGGGGAACCCGACATGCGCCGTACGGCCCACCGGCCCACACTTGCCGTAATGCTCACGTCGAGCCGTACGAGGAGGCAGCCATGGGCTGGTTGTGGGCGATCATCGTGGGATTCGTGCTGGGCGTCATCGCCAAGGCGGTCATCCCGGGAAAGCAGCACAGCCCGCTGTGGCTGACCACCATCTGCGGCATCCTGGGCGCCATCGTGGGCAACGCGGTCGCCCGCGCCCTCGGCGTGGCGGCGACCCCCGGCATCGACTGGAGCCGGCACATCTTCCAGCTGGTCGCGGCGATCATCATCGTCGCGGCGGTCGACGCCCTCTACATGGCGACGCTGGGAAAGAGGAAGCAGCAGCGGGTGGGGGTCTGACGACCCCCTGAACGCAAGAGCCCCGTAAAGGGGCGCGGGGAACTGCGCGCGACAAGCCACGAGGAAGCCGCAGCCCGCAGAACACCCACGCCCCGACGACGCTAGGCGGGAACGACCTCCACCGCGGCCAGGTTCTTCTTCCCCCGCCGCAGCACCAGCCACCGCCCGTCCAGCAGATCCTCCTTGCCCGGGACGGCGTCCTCGGAGGCGACCTTGACGTTGTTCACGTAGGCACCGCCCTCCTTCACCGTCCGCCGTGCAGCGGACTTGCTGGCGACGAGACCGACCTCGGCGAACAGGTCGACCACCGGTCCCAGCTCGGCGACCCGGATGTGCGGCACCTCCGACAGCGCCGCCGCCAGCGTCCGGCCGTCCAGCTCCGCCAGCTCCCCCTGCCCGAACAGGGCCCGGGAGGCGGCGATGACCGCGGCCGTCTGCTCGGCCCCGTGCACCAGGGTCGTCAACTCCTCGGCGAGCGCACGTTGCGCCGCCCGGGCCTGCGGACGCTCCTCGGTCTGCCGCTCGAGCTCCTCCAGCTCCTCACGGGACTTGAAGGACAGGATCCGCATGTACTTCGAGATGTCCCGGTCGTCCACGTTCAGCCAGAACTGGTAGAACGCGTACGGCGTGGTCATCTCCGGGTCGAGCCAGACGGCGCCGCCCTCGGTCTTGCCGAACTTGGTGCCGTCCGCCTTGGTCATCAGCGGGGTGGCCAGGGCGTGCACCTCGGCGCCCGGCTCCAGCCGGTGGATCAGGTCGAGACCCGCCGTGAGGTTGCCCCACTGGTCGCTGCCGCCCTGCTGCAGCGTGCAGCCGTACCGCCGGTACAGCTGCAGGAAGTCCATGCCCTGCAGGATCTGGTAGCTGAACTCGGTGTAGCTGATGCCCTGGTCCGACTCCAGACGCCGGGCCACGGAGTCCTTCGTCAGCATCTTGTTGACCCGGAAGTGCTTGCCGATGTCCCGCAGGAACTCGATCGCGGAGAGGTTCGCGGTCCAGTCGAGGTTGTTGACCATGACGGCCGCGTTCTCACCCTCGAAGGACAGGAACGGCTCGATCTGGGCGCGCAGCTTGCCGACCCAGCCGGCCACCGTCTCCGGGTCGTTCAGCGTGCGCTCCGCCGTCGGGCGCGGGTCGCCGATCAGGCCCGTCGCGCCGCCCACCAGCGCCAGCGGCCGGTGCCCGGCCTGCTGGAGCCGGCGCACCGTCAGCACCTGCACCAGGTGTCCCACGTGCAGTGACGGCGCCGTCGGGTCGAAACCGCAATAGAACGTGACGGGACCGTCCGCGAGCGCCTTGCGCAAAGCGTCCTCGTCAGTGGACAGGGCGAACAGCCCCCGCCACTTCAGCTCGTCGACGATGTCCGTCACGGTTCTCGTGTCTCCTCGGATCTTCGGGCGGTCGGGTGACCACCCGACCACGAACGCCTACGAGGTTATACGCCCTGACTGACAGAGCTCATGTTGAAATCCGGGATCCGCAGCGCGGGCATCGCGGCCCGGGTGAACCAGTCGCTCCACTCGCGCGGCAGCGTCTTCTCCGTACGGCCCGCCTCCGTCGCCCGCCGCAGCAGGTTCACCGGCGACTCGTTGAAACGGAAGTTGTTCACCTGCCCGGTCACCTCGCCGTTCTCGACGAGGTAGACGCCGTCCCGGGTCAGGCCGGTGAGCAGCAGCGTCGCCGGGTCGACCTCCCGGATGTACCACAGGCAGGTCAGCAGCAGGCAGGGCCCGTCCGTGGCCGCGACCATCTCCTCCAGCGAGCGGTCGCCCCCGCCGTCCAGGATCAGGTTCCCGAGCACCGGGGCGACCGGCAGCCCGGTCAGGCCCGCGCTGTGCCGGGTGGTGGTCAGGTGCCTGAGCACACCCTCGCTGATCCACTCGGTGGTGCGGGTCGGCAGACCGTTGTCGAACACGGACTGGTCGCCGCCGGAGGAGTGGGCGACCACGAAGGGCGGGCACTCCAGGCCCGGCTCGTTCGGGTCGCTGCGCAGGGTCAGCGGCAGCTCGCTGAGTCTTTCACCGACGCGCGTGCCGCCGCCCGGCTTGGAGAACACCGTCCGGCCTTCGGCGGCGTCCCGGCCCGAGGCCGACCACAGCTGGTAGATCAGCAGGTCAGCGACCGCGCTCGGCGGCAGCAGCGTCTCGTACCGGCCGGCGGGCAGCTCCACGCGCCGCTCCGCCCAGCCGAGCCGTACGGCCAGTTCGGCGTCGAGCGCGCCGGGGTCGATGTCCTTGAAGTCCCGCGTGGCGCGGCCCGCCCAGGCCGAGCGCGTGCGGTCGGGCGACTTGGCGTTCAGCTCCAGCGTGCCGGTGGGCTGGTCGTGCCGCAGACGCAGCCCGGTGGACGTGCCCAGGTACGTCGACACCAGCTCGTGGTTGGCGAAGCCGTACAGCTCACGGCCGCCGGCACGCGCGCGTGCGAACGCCTCGCCGAGCGCCGGCGCGAAGTCGGCGAACACCGCGGAGGAGGTCTCAGCCGGCGCGTCCGTGAAGTCCGGAGACTGCGGCACATCACCGACCAGCGGCTGCGCGTCCTCGGCGGGCCCCGCACCCCGCGCGGCGGCCTCGGCGGCCCGCACCAGCGGCTCCACTTCCTCCGCGGTGACCGCCGAACGCGACACCACACCCGAGGCGGTGCCCTCCTTGCCGTCCACGGTCGCGATCACGGTGAGCGTACGACCGCGCGTCACCCCGTTCGTGGTGAGCGCGTTGCCCGCCCAGCGCAGGTTGGCGGTGGAGTGCTCGTCGGCGATGACGACGCAGCCGTCGGCCCGGGACAGCGCGAGCGCCTGCTCGACGATCTCGTGCGGCTTGTTCGTACGGGCGCTCATCGACCGGCCTCCTGGGTCGTGTTGAGGATGTTGACGGACCTGAAGAGGGCGGACGGGCACCCGTGCGACACGGAGGCCACCTGGCCGGGCTGGGCCTTGCCGCAGTTGAAGGCGCCGCCGAGGACATAGGTCTGCGGACCGCCCACCGCGGCCATCGAGCCCCAGAAGTCGGTCGTGGTCGCCTGGTACGCGACGTCCTTCAGCTGCCCGGTGATCCGCCCGTTCTCGATCTTGAAGAAGCGCTGCCCGGTGAACTGGAAGTTGTAGCGCTGCATGTCGATCGACCAGGACCGGTCGCCGACGACGTAGATGCCCCGGTCGACCCCGCCGATCAGGTCCTCGGTGGACAGCCCCGCCGGGTCCGGCCGCAGAGAGACGTTGGCCATGCGCTGCACCGGCACGTGCGCGGGGGAGTCGGCGTACGCGCAGCCGTTGGACCGGTCGAAGCCGGTGAGCCGCGCGATCCGCCGGTCCAGCTGGTAGCCGACCAGCGTGCCGTCCTTCACCAGGTCCCAGGACTGCGCCGCGACGCCCTCGTCGTCGTACCCGATGGTCGCGAGCCCGTGCTCGGCGGTGCGGTCCCCGGTGACGTTCATCAGCTCGGAGCCGTACCTCAGCTTGCCCAGCTGGTCGAAGGTGGCGAACGAGGTGCCGGCGTAGGCGGCCTCGTAGCCGAGGGCGCGGTCCAGCTCGGTGGCGTGGCCGATGGACTCGTGGATGGTCAGCCACAGGTTGGACGGGTCGACCACCAGGTCGTACAGGCCCGGCTCCACACTCGGCGCCCGCATCTTCTCGGCGAGCAGCTCCGGGATCCGCTCCAGCTCGGCGTCCCAGTCCCAGCCGGTCCCGGTCAGATACTCCCAGCCGCGCCCCACGGGCGGCGCGATGGTCCGCATGGAGTCGAACTCCCCGCTCGACTCGTCGACCGACACGGCGGTCAGCTCCGGATGCAGCCGCACCCGCTGCTGGGTCGTCACGGTCCCGGCGGTGTCGGCGTAGAACTTGTTCTCGTGCACGGTGAGCAGCGAGGCGTCCACGTGAGTGACGCCGTTCGCGGCCAGCAGCCGCGTGCTCCACTGCGCGAGCAGCGCCGCCTTCTCCTCGTCGGGCACGGAGAACGGGTCGATCTCGTACGACGAGATCCACGTCTTGTCGGCGTGCACCGGCTCTGCGGCCAGCTCCACGCGCTCGTCGGATCCGGCGGCCTTGATCACCTGCGCGGACAGCTTGGCCATCGCCACCGCCTGCGAGGCGACCTTGGCCGCCGCGTCGAGGGTCAGGTCCACCCCGGACGCGAAGCCCCACGTACCGCCGTGCACGACCCGCACCGCGTACCCGAGGTCGGTGGTGTCCGACGATCCGGCGGGCTTGGCGTCGCGCAGCCGCCAGGACGCGCTGCGCACCCGCTCGAGACGGAAGTCCGCGTGCTCGGCCCCGAGCGCACGCGCGCGTGCCAGTGCGGCGTCGGCGAGGGCCCGTAGGGGAAGCGCCGTGAAGGCTTCGTCGATGGAATGGGGCACGGAGGTCTCCCTGCTGTCGTGGCCTGTCGGGTCCGATCATGTCGTGGGAGCGGCTCGGCGGACCACATGTTTCAGGCCCGGACCCGGGGCGTTCTGTAGGGATCCGACAGCGACACCCCCGCGCCACTGTCGGTGCCCGATTGCCCACGCGCGCTGCGCGACCGATAGGTTTCCGATGAAGCCGCCTGTCATCCAGGTGTTCGGGCGGGTTGTCGGACATCTGCAGACCGCTATCGAAAGGGTGATCCGTTGAGCCGCTCGGTTCTCGTCACCGGAGGAAACCGGGGCATCGGCCTCGCCATCGCCCGCGCGTTCGCCGACGCCGGCGACAAGGTCGCGATCACGTACCGCTCGGGTGAGCCGCCGGCCGGCTTCCTCGCCGTCAAGTGCGACATCACCGACCCGGAGCAGGTGGAGCAGGCCTACAAGGAGATCGAGGACCAGCACGGTCCGGTCGAGGTCCTGATCGCCAACGCCGGCGTGACCAAGGACCAGCTCCTGATGCGCATGTCCGAGGAGGACTTCACCTCGGTCATCGACACCAACCTCACCGGCACCTTCCGTGTCGTCAAGCGAGCCAACCGCGGCATGCTGCGCGCCAAGAAGGGCCGCGTCATCCTGATCTCGTCCGTGGTCGGCCTGCTCGGTTCGGCGGGCCAGGCGAACTACGCCGCCTCCAAGGCCGCCCTGGTCGGCTTCGCGCGCTCCCTCGCCCGTGAGCTGGGCTCGCGCAACCTCACCTTCAACGTCGTCGCGCCCGGTTTCGTCGACACCGACATGACCAAGGCGCTCACCGACGAGCAGCGCCAGAACATCGTCTCCCAGGTGCCGCTCGGCCGTTACGCGCAGCCTGAGGAGGTCGCCGCGACGGTGCGGTTCCTCGCCTCGGACGACGCCTCGTACATCACTGGAGCCGTCATCCCCGTTGACGGCGGACTGGGAATGGGTCACTGATCACCATGAGCGGAATCCTCGAGGGCAAGCGCGTCCTGATCACCGGCGTGCTGATGGAGTCCTCCATCGCCTTCCACGCGGCCAAGCTGGCCCAGGAAGAGGGCGCGGAGATCATCCTGACGGCGTTCCCGCGCCCCACCCTGACCGAGCGCATCGCCAAGAAGCTGCCCAAGCCCACCAAGGTCATCGAGCTGGACGTCACCAACGACGAGCACCTCGGGCGGCTGGCCGACATCGTCGGCGAGGAGCTGGGCGGCCTGGACGGCGTCGTGCACTCCATCGGCTTCGCCCCGCAGGACGCGCTCGGCGGCAACTTCCTCAACACGCCGTTCGAGTCGGTGGCGACCGCCATGCACGTCTCGGCGTACTCGCTGAAGTCGCTGACCATGGCCTGCCTGCCGCTGATGCAGAACGGCGGCTCGGTCGTCGGCCTCACCTTCGACGCCCAGTACGCCTGGCCGCAGTACGACTGGATGGGCCCGGCCAAGGCCGCCCTGGAGGCGACCAGCCGCTACATGGCGCGCGACCTGGGCAAGCAGAACATCCGCTGCAACCTCATCTCGGCGGGTCCGATCGGCTCCATGGCCGCCAAGTCCATCCCGGGCTTCGCCGAGCTGGCCTCCGTGTGGGACTCGCGCGCCCCGCTGGAGTGGGACCTGAAGGACCCGGAGCCGGCCGGCAAGGGCATCGTCGCCCTGCTGAGCGACTGGTTCCCGAAGACCACCGGCGAGATCATCCACGTGGACGGCGGTCTGCACGCGATCGGCGCGTGACCCCCGCCGCTCCGGAGTGACCCACGGCCGAGGCCCGCACCCCGTGGGGCGGTGAGGACCCCGCCGGGCACAGCAGCCAAGGCTTCGGGCAGGTGGTCGTAGATCTCGAACACGC
>NZ_JBSFKD010000022.1:136793-156070 GCF_053598395.1 Streptomyces sp. NPDC001135
ACGAGACCACCGTCAGCACGGTCTTGCCTTGTATGTGGCCCTGCGCGGCTCGCATGTGTGCGCTGCCCGCCTCGGGCAGCGGGTAGGCCCCTTGGGGGCGCGGGCCTCGGCCGTGGCGGTGACCAGGCGGGGGAGGTCACCCGTTCGGCCCACCGGCCGGGCGCCCACCGGCCCGGGCGGCGCACCCTGGATTACGCGTTCACCCACGCGTCCCTCCGCAGCCCGGCCGAGGAGGTCCCCTTGTGCGCCTGTCCCGCAGCCTGGCCCCGGTGACCGTGGCCGTGGCCCTCGTGCTCTCCCTGCCGTACGAGGCGATGCCCTACGCGCGCGTGGACGACGGAAAGCCGCCCGCGCCGAACCTCTTCGGGGCCGTCTGCCGGACGACCGTCCGCGGCTCCCATGCGGTGGCCTACTGCCACAACCCCTATGTCGACATCGATCGCGTGCGTCTGCACATCGAGTGCGCCCGCTGGTGGGACATCGACACCGACAGCGCACCGGTGGACACCGAGCCCGCCATGACCGTACGGCTCGCCGGCCGGTGCTGGAAGGAAGTCCGCTCGGTGTGGATCAGCCACCAGAGGGAGCGCTGAACCGGCCGAGTCAGCCGCTGGAAGGCGCGCTGAACCGGCCCGGGCGGCACAGGAACGGATAGCTCCCGGCCTCGGCCGCCGCCGCCTCCGCGTCCCCGGTGCGGATCGCGTCCACCAGGCGGGTGTGCTCCATGTGCGTCTCCGGGGTCAGCTCCGCCCCCACGTCCGCGCGCAGCCAGTCCCGCAGCACCTCGCCCAGATCGGCGTACATCGCCGTCATCACGTCGTTGTGCGAGGCGGCCACGACGGCCAGGTGGAAGGTGGCGTCGGCGGTGACGAAGGCCTCCGCCCCGCCCGCCTCCCAGGCCGCCTCGCGCCGCTCCAGCAGAGCGTCCAGCTGCTTGAGGTCCTTCTCGGTGCGCCGCTGGGCGGCCAGCCTCGCCGCCGCCGACTCCAGCGCGGCGCGCAGCTCCGCGATGTGCCGGGGGTCGGCGCCGGCGAACCGGCGGTGCATCACGCCGGCCAGCTCGCTCGTCGCCACCACATAGGTGCCGGAGCCCTGCCGGATGTCGAGCAGACCGTTGTGGGCGAGCGCGCGGACGGCCTCGCGGACCGTGTTGCGGGCGACGCCGAGCTGCTCGACCAGTTCCGGCTCCGTCGGGATGCGCGAACCGACCGGCCACTCACCGGAGGTGATCTGGTTGCGCAGTTCCGCGATGACCTGCTCGGACAGCGCCGAACGGCGCGGGTGGCTCAGGGGCATGGCACACCTTCGCACGACGGTCCCGGGCTCGGCGCTCCCGGGAGTGGACAACCAATCATCCCATGATTCTATGATGGCTCTCATGGCACGTGAGGAAACCCGGACAGTGGAGACCCGTACGGCGATGTCACCGACCGAACGCGGTACGGCCCCCGCGACGAGCACCCCCGAGACGGCCCCCGGCGCGGGCCGCACACGCGCGTGGGCGACCCGCCTGGTCGTGGTCGGCATCGTGCTGTCCGCGCTGAACCTCCGTCCGGCCATCACGAGCCTCGGCGCCCTCCTGGAGGAGGTCCGCGACGGGCTCGGCATGAGCGGCAGCGTGGCCGGCCTGCTCACCTCCGTGCCCCCGCTGTGCTTCGCCGTCTTCGGTGTCACCGCCCCCCGCCTGGCCCGCCGCTTCGGGCCGGCCGCGGTGGTGTGCGCCGGCATGGCCGCCATCACCGCGGGCCTGCTGATACGGCCGTATCTCGGCAGCACGGCCGGCTTCCTGGCCGCCAGCGCGCTCGCCCTGATGGGCATCGCCGTCAGCAACGTGCTCATGCCGGTCATCGTCAAGCGCTGGTTCCCCGACCGGGTCGGCTCCATGACCGGCCTGTACTCGATGGCCCTCGCCCTCGGCACCTCCCTGGCCGCCGCGGTCACCGTCCCCCTGACGGACGCCATGGGCGGCAGCTGGCAGTCCGGTCTCGCCGTGTGGGCCGCCCTCGCCGGCGCCGCCGTCCTGCCCTGGCTGCCGCTCGTACGGGACCGCGGCACCGCGCCCGCGCAGCCGCAGCCGCAGCCGCAGCAGCCGCATGCGACGGCGCGACGGGACGCGCCGCTGCGCATCACGCGCAGCCGCACCGCCTGGGCGCTCGCCGTCTTCTTCGGTCTGCAGGCCACCGCCGCCTACATCACCATGGGCTGGATGCCGCAGATCTTCCGGGACGCCGGCGTCCCGGCGGGCACCGCGGGCGTGCTGCTCGCCGTCACCATGGTGATGGGCGTGCCGCTGGCCTTCGTCATCCCGCGGGTCGCCACCCGGCTGTCCCACCAGGGACCGATCGCGCTGGTCCTGGGCGTGTGCGGCCTCGCCGGATACGCCGGCCTGTACGTCGCACCGGCGGCCGGAGCCTGGGCCTGGGCGCTGCTGCTCGGCGTCTCCAACTGCGCCTTCCCGCTGGCCCTCACCATGGTCGGCATGCGGGCCAGGAGCGGCCAGGGCGTGGTCCAGCTGTCCGCGTTCGCGCAGAGCACCGGCTATCTGATCTCCATTCCCGGCCCGCTGCTGGTCGGCGTGCTCTACCAGCACAGCGGCGGCTGGGGACTGCCGATCGCCCTCATGACGGGTCTGATGGTGCCGCAGATGGTGGTGGGCTTCCTGGCGGGCCGCGACCGCACGGTCGAGGACGAGGCGGCCGGGCGCTGACCCGCGCGGAGGAGATCGCTGACCCGCGCGGACGAGATCGCTGACCCGCGCGGACGAGATCGCTGACCCTCGCGGAGGAGATCCGGAGAAAGGGTGCGAGACTGGGCGCATGCAGCCTGTGCTCGACCCGAACCCGCAGAACGGTCAGAAGAAGATGCTTCTCGTCTTCGGCTCGTTCTTCGCCATCTTCGCCGTCATCGCCGTCATCGCGATCATCGCCTCCCCGTGACCGGCGCGGCCGGGCGGCGTCCCGGCCCGTTTCCGACGGGGGACGGTGGGGACAGCCCCCCATCCCCTAGGGGGTAAGGGTCAGGGTCAACTGGGTGGAAGTCCGGATGGGTTGACGGACCTGGATTCCGTAGCTTCGAGACGTGACCGCACGACACGGTCACGGACCCGCTCGAAGACCCACGGAGGCGATCATGTCGGCCCGCACCCCTTCCCGGCCCCACCCGGCGACCACGGGCGGCGTCGACATCCGGCTGCCCTGGTGGGCCCTCGCCCTGCCCGCGCTCGCCTTCACCGCCCTCCTCGTCCTGATACTGAACCCGTCGGACGCGCACGCGGCGAGCAGCGATCCGGCGATCACGCACCTCGTCGAGCGCGCCCAGCAGCTCCTCGCGCGCTGACGCGGCGCCTCCGCGCGCGGTGAATCCCCATGTCAACTCCCTGCGCCCCCTGGCCTGTTTCATGCGAAGCTGGGTTCCATGAGCGCCGCAGACCCTCGCAGGATCGTCCTCCTCCGGCATGCGAAAGCCGACTGGCCCCAGGTGTCCGACCATGAGCGCCCGCTCGCCGAGCGGGGCCGCAAGGACGCCGTGGTCGCCGGACGCAAGCTGGCCGACACCGGTATCACCTTCGACCTGGCCCTGTGCTCCACCGCCATCCGGACCCGCGAGACCTGGAAGCTCGCCGTCCACGAGCTGGCACACCGGCCGAAGACCGTCTACGAGGAGCGGGTCTACGAGGCCTCGCCCGGCGAACTGATCGCCGTGCTCAACGAGACCCCGGAGGACGTGCGGAACGTGATCCTGATCGGCCACAACCCGGGCGTCCACGGCCTGGCCGACATCCTGTCCGGCGCGGCCGAGGGCGACGCCCGCGAGCGGATGAACCGCCGCGGCTTCCCGGCGGCCGGCTTCGCGGTGCTGTCCTTCGACGGCGCCTGGAAGGCCCTGGAGCCGGGCGCGGCCACCCTCATGGACTACTGGGCGCCCACCGAGTGATCCCACGCGGACGCGAGGGCCCGGCACCCGTGCGGTGCCGGGCCCTGCCGCATCCCGGCCGGCCGGACCGGCTCAGCCCTCGTCGTGCGTGTCGGCCGCCTCGACCTCTTCGCGGGTGACGCCCAGCAGATAGAGCACCGTGTCGAGGAAGGGGAAGTTCACCGCCGTGTGCGCGGCCTCGCGGACCACCGGCTTGGCGTTGAAGGCGACGCCCAGACCGGCCGCGTTCAGCATGTCCAGGTCGTTGGCGCCGTCGCCGATCGCCACCGTCTGTGACAGCGGCACCCCGGCCTCCGCGGCGAACCGGCGCAGCAGCCGCGCCTTGCCGGCGCGGTCCACGATCTCACCGGTGACCCGTCCGGTGAGCTTGCCGTCGACGATCTCCAGCGTGTTGGCCTGCGCGAAGTCCAGGCCCAAGCGTTCCCTCAGATCGTCCGTGACCTGCGTGAAGCCACCGGAGACGACACCGACCTGGTAACCGAGCCGCTTCAGCGTGCGGATCAGGGTGCGCGCGCCCGGCGTCAGCCGGACCTCGTTGCGCACCTTCTCCACCACGGAGGCGTCCAGTCCCTCCAGCAGCGCCACGCGCGCGTGCAGCGACTGCTCGAAGTCCAGCTCCCCGCGCATCGCCGCCGCCGTCACCTCGGCGACCTTGTCCTCGCAGCCGGCGTGCGCCGCGAACAGCTCGATGACCTCGTCCTGGATCAGGGTGGAGTCCACGTCCATGACCACCAGGCGCTGAGCGCGCCGGTGCAGACCCGCCGAGACGACCGCGACGTCGACACCCAGTGCCGCCGCGTCGGAGGCCAGAGCCGTGCGCAGCGGCTCGGTCTCCACACCGGAGACGGCGAACTCCACTGCCGTCACCGGGTACTTGGCGAGCCGGAAGATACGGTCGATGTTGCCGCCGGCCTTCGCGATCCGGGCGGCGATGGCGGCCGTCGACTCGGCGGTCAGCGGATGGCCGAGAACGGTCACCAGAGAACGCCCGAGGCCGCGCGGCTGGTTGTCGCCGTGCCCCGAGATGATCTCCGCCTGCATCTTCATCGACTCGGCCCAGCTGTGCACAGTGGCCCTCAGATCGCCCTCCAGGCCGGCCGGCGGCTGGGTGACCAGCGCGCACAGCACCAGGCGGCCCCGGGTGACCACCTGCTCGATGTCGACCACGTCGACGAGGTAGGCGGCGAGGGTGTCGAAGAGGCCGGCCGTGATGCCCGGCCTGTCCCTGCCGAAGATCTTGACAAGGAGAGTGGGGACCTCGGGGGTCTGCGAAGCGGAGGTCTGCGAAGCGCTCATGGTGTCACCACCGTATCCGGCACCCAGTGCCGTCCGCCGCCGAGGTCCGCCTGACGGACACGGAACAGTGGATGACGCACCGGTGTCAGGGATCTTGCCACCGGGAGACACCCTGGTCCCGCACACGGCGGCCCCCGGCTCCACCTCGACTGTGCCACGAGATGCCCTGCCGGGCAGGGCCGGAGGCCCGCCGACTCAGGTTCCGCGCAGGAAGCCGTCCCCGTGAGCGGAGATGTGGGCCTCCAAAGCGGACAGGGCCTGCTGAGTGGACTCCGCCGAACCGGAACCGCGCCGCTCGGCGTAGTACGCCGCCCCCAACTGCTTCAGCAGATCATTTCCGGCCCGCTGCTGCTGGAGCTCGTCCACCTTCTGTTTGCCCTGGTTCAGGGCGCTCTGAGCCTGTTCCTTGGCCCGGTCGAGAAAGTTCGCCATTACTGCCTCCCATCGCCTAACGCCATCACTTCCCGCTTCCCGGCTCCGCATACTCACCCGAAGGGCGGCACGGCCGATCACATGACGCGCCTCTTGGTGGGGCGGAGCCCGACGGCCGGCGGCCGGCCGTGCGGGGATCGCGACGGCGACCATGGAGCTCCGCGTCAGGCGGCCGGTCCTGTGGCCGTGTCCCGGAACACCCGCGTTCGCCGTGTCCCGGCAGACCCTCGCTCCGGCGCCAGGGCGCCGTGCGGTCAGGACGGCATGCTCCGGGTCCCGGCCCGGCACCCCGTCCGGCAGCACCGGCCCTCCCGCTCAGCCGGAGGAGCCCGCGGGGGACACCGGTGGTGTGGCTGCGGGGCCGCGTCGGCGCTCCGCGCAGGAGGGCCGAGACCGCCGCCGTATCACCGGTGCACGACGGAGCAGCGTGAGCCGTGTCCAGGGGGAGCCGGCCACGGCCCCGGCTTGCGTCAGACCGCCCGGCATCACCCGGAAGGACACCGTCACCGTGCCCGTGGGGGCGAGGAGTTCGGCCGGGGCGGCCACAACTCCGTCGGTGGGCACGGGGCGTGGGAGGAAACACGACAGCGCCCTCAATTGTCCCTCTGGTCAGGTTTGCCACTCTCCAGTCCGGTTTCACCCCGGTCAACCGGGGTCACGCGGCGAGTTGGAGCGCGTACAGGCGCTCGTGACAAGGCCCGGGTTTCGGTCACGGGGCTGAGCCTGAAATAGTTCCCCACGATGTTCGACATCCCTAGACTCCCTGCGATGGGGGAAATTCGGGGGACAACTCAGTGGGGCATGGAGTGCCGGAACTCGTACTGGAATCAAACGGACGGACCTGGACGTTGGACCCGTCCAGGCCCTACACCCTCGGACGCGATCCGCAGGGTGACATCGTCTTCGACGACGCCAGGGTGTCCTGGCGGCACGCCACGGTCAGCTTCAACGGCCGCAGTTGGGTCATCGAGGACCACGGCAGCACCAACGGCACGTTCGTGCAGGGCCGGCGGGTCCAGCAGACGGAGATCGGGCCTGGTACGTCGCTGCACCTCGGCAACGCGACCGACGGACCGCGGCTGAACCTGTCCGGTGCCGCGGTCGGCCAGCAGCAGTCGGCGCCGTACGCCGCGCAGGGCGCCGGCGGGCCGGCCTGGGCCCAGCCGGCCCCGGAACAGCAGGCTGCCGCGCAGCCGCAGCCACCGGCCCCCCAGCCGGCCGTACCGCACCAGGCGCCCGCGCAGCAGCAGGCCCCGCAGCCCGGCTGGCAGCAGCAGGCGCCCGCGTTTCCGCAGCAGCAGGCGGCTCCCGCCGACCAGTACGGGCAGCCGGCACCCGGTGGTGGCGCGGGGGCGCCGCCGGCCCACGGCGACCGCAGCCCGACCACGTTCCACCAGTTCGCGCTCGACCGCGTGATGCGCATCGGCCGTGCCCTGGAGAACGAGCTGGTCGTCTCCGACCTGCAGGTCTCCCGGCACCATGCCGAGTTCCACGCCACGCCCGACGGCCGCCTGGAGATCCGCGACCTCGGCTCGCACAACGGCACCTACGTCAACGGCCAGCCGATCCCCAAGGGCGGCTCGGTGCAGCTGGGCCCGGCCGACATCGTCGGCGTCGGCCACTCCACCTTCCGGATCGTCGGCGACCGCCTCGAGGAGTTCGTCGACACCGGTGAGGTCTCCTTCTCCGCGCGCCACCTGACCGTCACGGTCGACGGCGGCAAGCAGATCCTGCGGGACGTCTCCTTCGGTGTCCCGGAGAAGTCGCTGATCGCGGTCATCGGCCCGTCCGGTTCCGGCAAGTCGACCTTGCTCAAGGCGCTCACCGGCTACCGGCCCGCCAACCAGGGCGAGGTGCTGTACGACAACCGGAACCTGTACAAGCAGTTCGCCGAACTGCGCCAGCGCATCGGTCTGGTCCCGCAGGACGACATCCTGCACAAGGAGCTGACCGTCAAGAAGGCCCTGAAGTACGCGGCCAAGCTGCGCTTCCCGGCGGACACCACCGGGGCCGAGCGCGACGCCCGTATCGACGAGGTGCTGCGCGAGCTGAAGCTGGACATCCACAAGGACAAGAAGGTCACGTCCCTGTCCGGCGGTCAGCGCAAGCGTGTCTCGGTGGCCCTGGAGCTCCTCACCAAGCCCTCGCTGATCTTCCTGGACGAGCCGACCTCCGGCCTCGACCCGGGCATGGACCGCGACGTCATGCAGCTGCTGCGCGGCCTCGCCGACGACGGCCGTACGGTCCTCGTGGTCACCCACTCGGTGGCCGAGCTGGCGCTGTGCGACAAGCTGCTGGTGATGGCGCCGGGCGGGGCGGTCGCCTACTTCGGCCCGCCGGAGGAGGCGCTGAACTTCTTCGGCTACGACAGCTGGGCCGACGTCTTCTCCGCCTTCGAGAACTACCGCGACTACGACTGGGCGGGCCGCTGGAAGGGCTCGCAGCACTACCAGCTCTACGCCGCGGACGTCGACTCGGTCGCCCCGCAGGCGGTCCAGATGCCGCCGATGCAGGCGATCAGGCCGCCCAAGCCGCAGGGCTGGTTCTCCCAGTTCGTCACCCTGGTGCGGCGCTATGTGTCGGTCATCGTCTCCGACCGCGGCTTCCTGGCCCTGATGGTGCTGCTGCCGGCCGTCATCGGCGCGGTCAGCCTGCTGATCCACCCCGACCGGGGCCTGCTGCCCAACGGCGTCAATCCGCGGACCGGGCAGATCGTGCCCAACGGCACGGCCACCACCGTGCTGCTGATCCTCGCCGTCGGCGCCTGCTTCTCCGGCGCCGCCAACTCCGTCCGCGAGCTGATCAAGGAACGGGTGATCTACGAGCGGGAGCGTGCGACCGGCCTGTCCAGGTCGGCGTACCTGATGTCGAAGGTGTTCGTGCTCGGCATGATCACCGTCCTCCAGGGGCTGCTGGTCGGCGTCATCGGCTTCGCCAAGCGTGAGATCCCGGACCAGGGCCTCATCCTCGGCCATGCCTCGCTGCTGGAGCTGAGCCTGCCGATCATGGGGCTCGGCTTCACCGCGATGATGTTCGGCCTGATCATCTCCTCGCTGGTGAAGACCGCCGAGAAGACCATGCCGCTGCTGGTGATGTTCGCGATCATCCAGGTCGTCTTCACCGGCTGCCTGTTCGCCCTGCACGGCACGGTCGGCGTCGACCAGTTCTCGTACCTGATGCCGTCACGCTGGGCGGTCGCCGCGGCCGGCGCCTCGCTGGACTTCAACCGGATCAGCCCGCCGGAGACCGCCGGCGACAACGACCCGCTGTGGAACCACACGGCGGGGGCCTGGACCGGGGACATGATCGCGCTGGTCGTGCTCGGCGTGATCTGCGGCTTCTTCGTGGCCCGCTTCCTGCGCCGGCACGAGCCCGAGGTCATGCGGAAGTAACCGCGCCCCGGCACGGACGCCGAAGGGCGGCGCCCCCTGCGGGGTGCCGCCCTTTCGCGTCTTCGAGAGGTCCGCGCCGACCTCAGTACGCGCTGTTGACGTTGTCGATCGAGCCGTACCGGTGGGCCGCGTAGTTGGCGGCGGCGGTGATGTTGGCGACCGGGTCGTAGATGTTCGAGGAGGTGCCCGCCACGTGGTACGTGTTGAAGGTGGGCTGGATCACCTGCAGCAGGCCCTTGGACGGGATGCCGTTGACGGCGTTGATGTCCCAGTTGTTGATGGCCATCGGGTTGCCCGAGGACTCACGCATGATGTTGCGGTGCAGGCCGCTGTAGGAGCCCGGGATGTTGTGCTGCTTCATGATGTCCAGCGCCTGCCGGATCCAGCCGTCGAGGTTGTTCGCGTAGGTCTTCGCGGCGACCGGCTGCATCGGGATGCGCTGCGCGGAGCGGCTCGCGGCCGCCTGGGCGGCGCGGTCCTGCGCGGCCTTCTTCACGGCGGCGTCGATGGCGGCCTTCTTCGCCGCGGCCTCGGCGCGCTGCTTGGCGGCGGCCTCGTCGGCGGCCTTCTTCTGGGCCGCGAACGTGTCCAGCTTGACCGTCTCGGTGGCGAGCTGGTCGGTGACGGTGCCCTTGACGTTCTTCAGCGCGGTGGCGGAGGCGACCTGGGCGGAGGCGACCTGGGCGGAGGCGACCTGGGCGGTGGTGGCCGGGGCGCCGGTGGTGACGGTGTCCGCGTGGCCGGGGACGGCCGACAGGGCGATGGCGGCGGTGCCGAGAGCGGCGACACCGGCGACGGCGATCTTGTGCTGCTTGCTCAGGACACGACTATGAGCACGGTTGAGGATGTTCTTGGGCATGGCTGATGGACCTCTTCGTTTGCGCGGAGGTCGCTCCTGCATCCGCCGGGGGAATCGGCTCCTCCCGCACGAACGCCGCGGGCCGAAAGCCGCGGCGCTGAGCGACGGAAGCAATTCTTAGCGGGCGCAAAATGCCCAGGCAAAGGTGTGACGTACTATCCCCGATAGTGGATCAGGGATGGGCAAAACGGGACAGACTGGACCGTCTGTCCCGTTCACCCGGGGAGGTTTATCTCCTATGTCCGTTCGTACGTGATGTGGGCCCTATGCGCGGGCTCACATCGGAGAGGTAACAGTCTCACCTGGAGTTGCCGCCGCAACGCGCTGCGTGACGGCCCTCCTCCGGGAGGACGAGATGCACGTCGCCGAACTCGTCCCACAGGTAGAGCCGCCGCAGCGCCTCGTCGTAGGCACGGCCGACCGCACTCCGGCCCGCGACCGCCTCCAGCATCAGCGGAGGGGAGGCACTCCACCTCGCAGCCGGCCTGATCCAGACGACAGGGCCTAGGCCCAGCGGACCAGGGCCGGCCGTCACAGGTCCGATCCGCGCTGTCACACCCCGCCGGTACGGTGAGGACATGAGTCAAGGCCCCCGGTCCGGCCTCGCCGCGGTCAGTTCCGCGCTGCTGGCCATGAGCAGGCACCTGGAGGTGCGCGACGTCCTCAAGACGATCGTCGCCTCCGCCCGCGAACTGCTCGACGCGCAGTACGCCGCCCTCGGCGTCCCCGACGACCACGGCGGTTTCGCCCAGTTCGTCGTCGACGGCGTCAGCGACGCACAGTGGAAGGCCATCGGCCCGCTGCCCCGCCAGCACGGCATCCTCGCCGCGATGCTGCACGAGGCGAAGGCCGAGCGCCTCGCCGACGTACGCAAGGACCCCCGCTTCGAGGGCTGGCCGTCCGCGCATCCGGACCTGGTCGACTTCCTCGGCCTGCCCATCCGCGACGGCGACGAGGTCATCGGCGCGCTGTTCCTGGCGAACAAGCTGCGTCCCGCGGAGGGACACCCCCCACACCCCCCACACCCCCCGTGCCTCCGGCCGGAGGGGAGCTGCGGCTTCACCGAAGAGGACGAGGAACTGCTCTCCATCCTCGCCCAGCACGCCGCCATCGCCCTCACCAACGCCCGCCTGTACGAGCGCAGCCGCGAACTGACCATCGCCGAGGAACGCTCCCGCCTCGCCCACGAACTGCACGACGCGGTCAGCCAGAAACTCTTCTCGCTGCGCCTGACCGCCCAGGCCGCGGCGGCCCTCGTCGACCGCGACCCCACCCGCGCCAAGGGCGAGCTGCACCAGGTCGCCGCGCTCGCCGCCGAGGCCGCCGACGAACTGCGCGCCGCCGTCGTGGAGCTGCGCCCCGCCGCGCTGGACGAGGACGGACTGATCGCCACCCTGCGCACCCAGATCCAGGTCCTCGACCGCGCCCACACCGCGCGCGTGACCTTCACCAGCAACGGCTTCCGCGCCCTGCCCGCCGCCCAGGAGGAAGCCCTGCTCAGGGTCGCCCAGGAGGCCCTGCACAACGCCCTGCGCCACTCCGGTGCCGCACACGTCGACGTGAGCGTCCAGCGGCGCGGCTGCGGAGCCGTCCTGCGCGTCGCCGACGACGGCAACGGCTTCGACCCCCAGGCGGTCCGCCGCGCCGGACGCCACCTGGGCCTGGTCTCCATGCGGGACCGGGCGAGCGGGGTCGGCGGCGCACTGAGCGTGGAGTCGGCGCCCGGCAAGGGCACCACGATCGAGATGGAGGTCCCCGGTGGCTGACACAATCAAGGTGCTGCTCGTCGACGACCACCAGGTCGTCCGCCGGGGCCTGCGCACCTTCCTGGAGGTGCAGGACGACATCGAGGTCGTCGGCGAGGCCGCCGACGGCGCCGAGGGTGTCGCCCGCGCCGCGGAGCTGCGGCCGGACGTCGTCCTCATGGACGTCAAGATGCCGGGCCTGGACGGCATCGACGCCCTGCGCAGGCTCCGCGAACTGGACAACCCCGCGCGCGTACTGATCGTCACCAGCTTCACCGAGCAGCGCACGGTCGTCCCGGCGCTGCGCGCGGGGGCCGCCGGATACGTCTACAAGGACGTGGACCCCGACGCCCTCGCCGGCGCCATCCGTTCCGTGCACGCCGGCCACATCCTGCTCCAGCCGGAGGTCGCCGGCGTCCTGCTCTCCCAAGAGGAGAGCAACTCCGGGCAGGGGAGGGGGAGTTCACTCACCGAACGGGAGCGTGAGGTGCTCGGCCTGATAGCCGACGGCCGCTCCAACCGCGAGATCGCCCGCGCCCTGGTGCTGTCCGAGAAGACCGTCAAGACGCACGTCTCCAACATCCTCATGAAACTGGACCTCGCCGACCGCACGCAGGCCGCCCTGTGGGCCGTTCGCCATGGCGTGACCGGCTGAAGCGTCCTCGCCAAGGCATCACCGAGGGCAACGCGAGGGGTCAGGCTATGGACTGAGATTCATACCGTCGTGGGAATGTCACTCGGATGGCGCACCCTCCGGCGGTCTCCGCCGTTCTCCAGTGCGTGCCGCGGTGAACCGCCGCGGTGACCGTCTAGGAGGGGTTGGAAAGTGAAGAACCTGAAGAAGGCCGCGGCCGTGACGATGGTGGCCGGTGGCCTGGTGGCCGCGGGCGCGGGGATGGCCTCCGCCACGGAGGGCGCCCACGCCTGCGGCGACGCCCTGGGCTCCCCGGGGGTCATCTCGGGCAACGTCATCCAGGCCCCGGTGCACATCCCGGTGAACGCGGTCGGCAACAGCGTGAGCGTGATCGGCGTGCTGAACCCGGCCTTCGGCAACACCGGTCTCAACCACTGAGCTCCGCCCCACAGCGACCACAGGCCTCCCGTGTGCACCGGGAGGCCTGTCTGCTTTCCGCCGGTCGCCTACCGCGCCCCCCGCTCCCGCTCCTCCACGAACGAGTTGTAGGCCGCCACCTGCGCCCGCCGCGCCGTCCGCTCCACCGGCCGCAGGGCCTCCGAGCGCGCGGCCATCTCGGCGGAGCTGACCGCACCGCCGTGCCCCTTGCCGTACGCCAGGGACACCAGCAGCCCCACCCGCTGCGCCAGCTCCAGCACCCGCACCGCCCGTGGTGGATACCCCGGGGCCAGCACCTCCCGCCCCCGCTCCGCCCGCGCCCGGTACGCGTCGATCGCCGCCTCCGCCACCGGCCCCGACCCGGCGACGTCCAGCTTCGACAGCACCGCGGTCGCCTCGCGCAGCGCGTCAGCGAGCTCCCGCTCGGCCTCGCCCAGCGACGGCACGTCGGCGGGCGGCGCCTCCCGCACCGGCAGCACCTGCCACACCACCTCGGCATGCACATCACCCTCGGGACCGGCCTCGTACGCCTTGGGCACCAGGCCGAACGCGGCACCGAAGCAGACCACCGCCTCCCCGGCCTCCAGCGCCCGCGCATTGAATTCCGGCGGCCCGCTCAGTCCCAGCGGATGCCCCGGCACCGGCAGCGCGACCCGCAGCCCCGTCGCCCCCAGCGTCCGCAGCCGCCCCAGCGCGAGCGTGAGCCCGACCTGCGCGGCTTCCCCGGGCAGTCCCTCCACCCGGTGCACGGTGTCCTCGCCCACAATGGCGAGCGCGGCGTCATCCGGGGAGGCAAGTCCGGCCAAAAGGGCATTTCCCCAAGCGGCAAGGCGTCCTGAACGCGATTCCGAGAGCATGCCCCCACCCTAAGGACCGGACCGATGGAATGGTGCCGGGCACTCGTGGCGTAGATTTCATAAGGGCTGCGCCCACCGGCGCGGCGGACCGAGCCACAGGCGTACGCGACAGCCGAGACCGGCCACACTGCAAGGGGAGACAACGCGCTCATGAGCGATGTTCTGGAGCTTCAGGACGTATCCGTGGTCCGCGAGGGCCGGGCTCTGGTGGACCAGGTCTCCTGGTCGGTGAAGGAGGGGGAGCGCTGGGTCATCCTCGGCCCCAACGGCGCCGGCAAGACCACGCTGCTGAACGTCGCCTCCAGCTACCTCTTCCCCAGCAAGGGCACCGCCACCATCCTCGGTGACACCCTCGGCAAGATCGACGTCTTCGACCTGCGCCCCCGCATCGGCATGGCCGGCATCGCCATGGCCGAGAAACTCCCCAAGCGCCAGACCGTGCTCGAGACCGTGCTGACGGCCGCCTACGGCATGACCGCCCACTGGCAGGAGGAGTACGACGAGGTCGACGAGCAGCGCGCCCGCGCCTTCCTCGACCGCCTCGGCATGAGCGACTACGTCGACCGCCGCTTCGGCACCCTCTCCGAGGGCGAGCGCAAGCGCACCCTGATCGCCCGCGCCCTGATGACCGACCCGGAACTGCTCCTGCTCGACGAGCCCGCAGCCGGCCTCGACCTCGGCGGCCGCGAGGACCTGGTCCGCCGCCTCGGCCGGCTCGCCCGCGACCCCATCGCCCCCTCGATGATCATGGTCACGCACCACGTCGAGGAGATCGCCCCCGGCTTCACCCACGTCCTGATGATCCGCCAGGGCAAGGTCCTCGCCGCCGGACCGATCGAGCTCGAACTGACCTCCCGCAACCTCTCCCTCTGCTTCGGCCTCCCCCTCGTCGTCGAGCAGGTCGGCGACCGCTGGACCGCTCAGGGCCTGCCGCTGTCCTGACCCCGCCCGCGCTCCGGTTCGCGCCCTGTCCGCCGCCCGACCCCGGCCCTACCATGACCACGTGAACGACATCGACGCCTGGGTGTGGTGGCTCGTCGGCGCGGCGGCGCTCGGAATCCCGCTCGTGGTCACCGCGATGCCGGAGTTCGGCATGCTCGCGGTGGGAGCCGTCGCCGCCGCCGTCGTCTCAGCCCTCGGTTTCGACGCCGTGATCCAGGTCCTCGCGTTCGTCGTCGTCTCCGTCGCACTCATCGCCGTCGTCCGCCCCATCGCTGCCCGGCACGGCAGACAACGCCCCCAACTCGTCACCGGGGTTGACGCCCTGAAGGGCAGGCAGGCAGTCGTCCTCGAGCGCGTCGACGGCTCCGGCGGCCGCATCAAGCTCGCCGGAGAGGTCTGGTCGGCCCGCTCCCTCGACACCGGCCGTGCCTACGAAGTCGGCCAGGAGGTGGACGTCGTGGACATCGAAGGGGCCACTGCCATCGTCATCTGAGCGAACCGGCCCACGAGTTGGGCGACGGTCTGTCAGACTCGACCAGCAAGATCTTCAACAACCAGCGGGATCTGCCGAGAGCGCCGAGGCGGAGAGGGGTACGGGGAACACGATGGAACCGGTCATCATCGTCCTGGTCATTCTGGTGGTGTTGGTCTTCATCGCCCTGATCAAGACCATCCAGGTCATCCCACAGGCCAGCGCCGCCATCGTCGAGCGCTTCGGCCGCTACACACGCACGCTGAACGCGGGCCTGAACATCGTGGTCCCGTTCATCGACACCATCCGCAACCGCATCGACCTGCGCGAACAGGTCGTACCGTTCCCGCCGCAGCCGGTGATCACCCAGGACAACCTGGTCGTCAACATCGACACGGTCATCTACTACCAGGTGACGGACGCCCGAGCGGCCACCTACGAGGTCGCCAGCTACATCCAGGCGATCGAGCAGCTCACCGTCACCACCCTCCGCAACATCATCGGCGGCATGGACCTGGAGCGGACCCTGACCTCCCGCGAGGAGATCAACGCCGCCCTGCGCGGCGTCCTCGACGAGGCGACGGGCAAGTGGGGCATCCGCGTCAACCGCGTGGAACTGAAGGCCATCGAACCCCCCACCTCCATCCAGGACTCGATGGAGAAGCAGATGCGCGCCGACCGTGACAAGCGCGCCGCGATCCTCACCGCCGAAGGAACGCGCCAGGCCGCCATCCTCACCGCCGAGGGCGAGAAGCAGTCCCAGATCCTGCGCGCCGAAGGTGAGGCCAAGGCCGCCGCACTGCGCGCGGAGGGCGAGGCCCAGGCGGTCCGCACGGTCTTCGAGGCCATCCACGCCGGCGACCCGGACCAGAAGCTCCTCTCCTACCAGTACCTCCAGATGCTCCCGAAGATCGCCGAGGGCGACGCCAACAAGCTCTGGATCGTCCCCAGCGAGATCGGCGACGCCCTCAAGGGACTCTCCGGTGCCATGGGCAACTTCGGACCCCTGGGCGGCGGTTCGGGCAACGGCTCCTCGGGCAACGGCGGCACAGAGCGCCGGGAGAAGCCGTCGATCGACTGACCTCCCCGTACCCGAAGAGGGGCTCGCCTTCCGTGGAAGGCGAGCCCCTCTTCGTACGAACTAAGCGGCGGCCTGTGACAGCCACTCCGGCAGCGCCTCGAACTCCTCGGCCCCCAGGGCCAGCAGCATCGCGTCCTGGGGAGTCGGCTCGAACGGCTGGCGGAGCAACGGCATACCCGCCTGCTCCGGAGTCCGGTCCGCCTTGCGGTGATTGTCCTCCGCACACGACGCCACCGTGTTCAGCCACGAGTCGGCGCCACCCTGCGCCCGGGGCACCACGTGGTCCACGGTCGTCGCCCTGCGCCCGCAGTACGCGCACCGGTGCCGGTCCCGGACCAGCACACCCCGCCTCGACCACGGAGCCTGTCTTCGGAACGGCACCCGTACATACCTGCACAGCCTGATCACCCGGGGCGCGGGTATGTCCACATCGGCACCGCGCATGCGCAGTTCGGGATGGGCCTGCTCGACGACGGCCTTGTCCTGGAGCACCAGCACGACGGCTCGGTTCAGCGTCACCGTCGACAGCGGCTCGAAGCTCGCGTTCAGCACCAGCGTGTCCCGCATCCAGCCCACCTCCCGTGTGCACCTGCCCACCCCCCGGCGGGCTTGGATCAACTCTGGACGGGCGCGCCGAGATGGACAACGCAATAAAAAATGCCCGCCTCCGATCACTTCCAAGACCGAAGACGGGCAAACGTTCAATGAACGCTTGGCTGAATCGCGGCGCCGCGCTCAGCCCTGCGCCGGGTTCTCGTACTCACCGATGAGCTGCGCACGCGCGATCGTGTGGAACCGCAGGTTGAAGCCGACGACGGCCGGCGACGCGTCCGAATCCGGCCCGAGCCTCTCCTTGTCCACCGCGTACACCGTGAAGACGTACCGGTGCGGCCCGTCCCCGGGCGGCGGAGCGGCACCACCGAAGTCCTTCGTCCCGTAGTCGTTCCGCGCGTGTACGGCACCCTCCGGCAGCCCCTCGAACTTGCCGCCGCCCGCACCCGCCGGCAGCTCCGTCACGGAGGCCGGGATGTCGAACAGGACCCAGTGCCAGAACCCGCTGCCGGTCGGCGCGTCGGGGTCGTAGCACGTCACGGCGAAGCTCTTGGTCTGCGGCGGGAAGCCTTCCCAGCGCAGCTGCGGCGAGGTGTTGCCCTCCGCGTGCACCTGGGCGCTCTTCAGCGTCGCGCCCTCCTCGACATCCGCGCTCGTCACCGTGAACGACGGCACGGGCGGATGGAAGTCGTGGGGGAGCGGCCGCCGCTTGAGCTCGGTCACCTCGGTACCTCCTGATCGATGATCTGGAACCAGCAGTTCCCGAGCCTAGAACCAGTTGCGCTTGCTGCCGACCTCGGACAGCCACTGGTTGAGATAAGCCGCCCAGTCGGTCCCCTGCCAGTCGTTCAGCCCCACCTGGAAGGACCGGTAGGTGTCCGAGCCCTCGCTGAACAGACCCGGCTTCTTGTCCATCTCCAGGACGACGTCCATCGCGTACTCGTCGGCCACGAAGCTCAGCTCGACCTGGTTCAGACCCCGGTACTGCGACGGCGGGTAGAACTCGATCTCCTGGTAGAACGGCAGCCGCTGGCGAGTGCCCCGGATGTGACCGCGCTCCATGTCCGCGTTCTTGAAGCGGAAGCCCAGCTGGATGAACGCGTCCAGGATCGCCTTCTGCGCCGGCAGCGGATGCACGTTGATCGGATCCAGATCGGTGGAGTCGATGGCCCGCGCGATCGCCAGCTCGGTCGTCACCCCGATGTGCATCCCGCGCAACGCCTGGCCGTCGATCATCGTGACCGGCGTCTCCCAGGGGATCTCCAGACCGAACGGCACCGCGTGCACGGCACCCGCCTGCAGCTCGAAGGCACCGCCGAGCCGCACCTTCGTGAACTCGATGTTCTGCTTGTACTCCTCGTCGCCGCTCTCCACCTCGACCTTGGCCTGCAGACCGACCGACAGCCCCTCGATGTCCTGGTTCACGGACCCGCCCTGGATCCGCACCTCACCCTGGACGACACCGCCCGGCACGACGTTGACCTCGGTCAGCACCGTCTCGACCGAGGCCCCGCCGGCCCCCAGGCTCGCGAGCAGCTTCTTGAACCCCATTGACTCTCCCTTTACGAACGGACCTCGCCCCTACAAACGCGATGCGCCCCCGACCGGTTCCACCGGCGCGGTGCACCGTCTGCACTACCCTCGGAGGGCATGATCGCGCCCCCGGACCGTACGCCACTGCCCCGAGAGTTCTTCGACCGCCCGGTCCTGGAGGTGGCACCGGACCTGCTCGGACGCGTCCTGGTCCGTACGACCTCCGACGGTCCGATCGCCGTCCGCCTCACGGAGGTCGAGGCGTACGACGGCCCGAACGACCCCGGCTCCCACGCCTACCGCGGCCGCACCGCCCGCAACGCGGTGATGTTCGGCCCGCCGGGACACGTGTACGTCTACTTCACCTACGGCATGTGGCACTGCATGAACCTCGTCTGCGGCCCCGAGGGCCGTGCGAGTGCCGTCCTGCTCCGCGCCGGCGAGGTGATCGAGGGCGTGGACCTGGCCCGCAAACGACGGGTTTCGGCCCGGAACGACAAGGAACTGGCCAAGGGTCCGGCCCGCCTGGCGACGGCCCTGGAAGTCGCCCGCGCGCTGGACGGTACGGACGCGTGCGCCGCCGGCGAAACGCCGCTGAGGATGCTGACCGGTACACCGGTTGCCCCTGACCAGGTACGAAGCGGCCCCCGTACCGGAGTCGCCGGCGAAGGCGGGAACGGCGACATCCATCCCTGGCGTTACTGGGCAGCCGGCGACCCGACAGTGAGCCCCTATCGAGCCCACGTACCGAGGCGCCGCCGAAGTTGACGCGCCTTGCGAAGGTGCGTAATGTATCCCGAGCCGCTGAACCGGGTACGGCGATCGCCTGCAGCCGGAGCGGCCAACCCACTACCTAGCTACAGCCCCTCGGCGGGGTCGTTTCTGGCGCGTCCGCGTGCCCGAATTCGAACTCGCGAGACTCGATTATGAGTCGCCGAGAGAATGAGCTAACGTAGTGAATGTCGAAAGGGCGGACGGCGAAAGCCGAAAGCCCCGGAGACAACCCGCCGACAGGGAATCGGATCGAGAAAAGATCTGATAGAGTCGGAAACACCGAAGGGAAGCCCGGAGGAAAGCCCGAGAGGGTGAGTACAAAGGAAGCGACCGTTCC